>JAYSYI010000344.1:0-1513 GCA_043727665.1 Limnoglobus sp.
ATCTCGGCGATTTCGTTCTCGATGTCTTCGTCTTCGATCTCGATTTTCTCGATATCGGCAATCTTTTGCAGAATAAATCGACCTTGCAATAAGGCAGCGGTGCTGTTCAGGGAATCCATTTCGAGGACGCGGAGGCGGCCCTTGATCTGGTCTTCGCTGACGCCGTTCGCCCGCATCTCGATGACCTTTTGATTTATGCTCTTGCGAGCCTGACGCTTGAGCATTTCGGTCGGAAGCGTTACCTTCGTATTTTGCGACAATTGAGCGATGACACCATTACGGGCCGCTTCACGTTGAGTGTTCACAAGTTGCTGATCGAGGCGAACGCGAACGAACTCGTCGAGTTGTTCCTCCGCTTTCAGCCCGAACTTCGACAACAGCGCTTCGTCGATCTCCGGTGACTTAATCGTCTTGATGTCTTTGATGTTAAACGACGCCTGCAAGGTCTTCCCACGCAGCGATTCGTTGTTCACTTCTTGCGAAATCACCATGTCGACCGTGCGTTGCTCGCCGACTTTTGCTCCCGACAGCTTCTTGGCGAATCCTTCGGCGATACCGTCGGCCATCGCCAGCCTTGGCTCGACTTTCACACGAACTTCGGAGATCTCGTTAACGACTTTGCCATTGAGTTCGATAATCACATCGGCGGTAATAATATCGTCCGTCACCACCGTTGCCGGTGCACCGTTCACTCCGACCTTTGGAACGATCTGGCCCATCGGCTCAAGCATTTTGCGGCGGTACTTTGACACGTCCGCGTCGGTGAACGAATACATCGGCTTGCGGAGCTTTAGCCCCTTGTATTCCGGCAGGTCGAACTCGGGGCGAACTTCGATATTGAATTCATAGACGAACGGCCCCTCTTCGGGGATGAAAATCGTCGCAGGGTCGAGTTCTGGTGGTGCGAGTGGCGAAATCGCTTGCTCATCGGCGAGTTGTTCAAGGCTCGCCATCAGCACTTCGGTTTTGATATCGATGAGGACATCTTTTTTATACCGACGCTCGATGATCTTGCGTGGGGCTTTCTTCGGGCGGAAGCCGCGCACCGTCGATTGCGTGCTGGTCATCAGGTCCGAGAATTTTTCGTCGAGGCGGGCATCAATCGCCGCACGATCCACGGTCACTTTGACGTGCTTTTTGCACGGCCCTGCGTCGCGAATCTCGACGGTTTGGGGTAACTTCGTTGCAACCGCATCGGGCGCGGTCAACGAGTGCGAAGTGGTCGTCTCGGATTGCGGTTCGTTTTCGGCGGCCATCAGTGGCTCCAATTTGGCTCTGCGGTCCAAGCGGTAAAAAAACACAAAGAGCCGAGAATATTCGCGGGTCAGGCGTGGAAGTCCGCCAACCTACGACTTCTCGGCTCCAGAATGCCGAACGTTCCGTTATCGCCGGAGACGTTGAGAGCGGGTGATGGGATTTGAACCCACGACAACCTCGTTGGCAACGAGGTACTCTACCACTGAGTTACACCCGCAATTGTTCTACTTGCATCCACAATGTTACGGTACGCTGC
>JAYSYI010000345.1:0-1511 GCA_043727665.1 Limnoglobus sp.
CTCAAGGAACTCGAACGCATCAAGTAGTGCATCGCCGACGTTTATTCGCAGCAGCACAGACAATGTCTGTGCTGCTTGTGTAGGTAACCTCTCGCAGCACAAACCGTCTTGTTTCGAAAACTCGCCACGATCCGCAGTCGCAAAGGGAATCGTTCCAGCTAGAATCGCAACTCGTGACATCTCAAACGGTATCCGCTTCTGGAAACACCTATACTATCAAGTCGATGCGCTCGAATTCCTCGTAAATGCGTCTGCGAGCAACAGTATGCGGATCGGTCTTCGCGTTCGGCTGCTGTTGCCACCGGCGGTCTTGTTAATGGGCATCGCCGCCGTCACGTGGTGGGCGGTTGGCGTAGCCGCACACACCGTCGAACGCCAAATCGCTGGTCAAATCCGCGCCATTGCTCGCACCCTCAGCGGGCCACCGACGTTCCCGCTGACCGATGCCGTGCTGAACCAAATGAAGGGCCTGTCGGGTGTCGAGTTCGTGCTCGTCAATCGCACCGGCGAGCGGCTGAGCACGTTCCCCGATGCGAGCATCCCGCTGCCAACGAACCTCGGCGTACCGTTGCATATCGGCGATTCGGAGTTCCTTGCGGAGAAGGTACAACTCCGTGCGCCGCACCCGAACGAAGGGGGCACGCTCTGGATCTTTTACCCCGATGCGTTGCGGCGTACGGCAGTCGGTGATGCGGTACGCCCCGCGCTATGGCTCGGTGGCGTCGGCGGTCTCGTCGTCGTCGGGCTGACGATGCTGACATCGCAGCGGCTCGTCACCCGCGTTCGCGACCTCGAGCAACGTACGCGCGATATTGCCGCCGGCGCGTTCGCGCCGATGCCGTTGCCGAAGACCGACGATGAACTGCGCGATCTGTGCCAATCGGTAAACGAAATGGCGCGGCGACTGGCCGATTACCGCGAACAAACGCAGACGACCGAACGCCTCCGCGTGCTCGGGCAGTTCTCGGGCGGGCTGGCGCATCAACTACGGAATGCCGCCACCGGTGCGAAACTGGCGATTGAGCTTTACCTCGGCGACACGAGCCAACGGACCGACGAACCGCTGCATGTGGCACTACGGCAACTTGCGCGAATCGAGTTTAATTTGCGGCAATTCCTCAACCTCGGCAAACCCGTGCAAGTGGCCGAAACGCCTTGCGACCTGCATGCGATTCTCGATCAGACCGTGCGACTCGTCGGGCCGCAATCGCAGCACCTCGGCACGACGATCACGTGGGAACGGCCGACATTTGCCGCAGTGATTGCGGGCGATCCGAACGTGCTCGGGCATCTGTTTGGGAACTTGATCGCGAATGCGATCGAAGCGACGGGCAGTGGCGGGAACGTCGCAATTACGTCCGCAATCGGCGACGATGGCCACCACCGAATCGAAGTCCGCGACGATGGCCCCGGCCCACGTGCGGACATTGCCGCGAAGTTGTTCGAGCCATTCGTGACGGGAAGGGAACAAGGCATCGGCTTGGGCTTAGCCGTCGCCCGGCAAGCCGCCG
>JAYSYI010000346.1:0-4889 GCA_043727665.1 Limnoglobus sp.
ATCGTCCCAGGCGTCGGCATCACGATACCGGCGGGCGAGCCGAGTGCGAATAAGATCGTCTGGAGCGGGTACATTCAGATCGTCACGCAGGGTAAATACACCTTTGCGGCCCGTGCTTCGAATGGCACGTTGAACGTGACGCTAGCCGATGGTGCGGAAGTTTTCAAGGCACACGATGTGACAGGCGATGCCACCGGCGAGGCGATCCACGTCGGCCCGGAATTGTTGCTTCCCGCGAAGATCCTCCGCTTCACTGCCACTTATGAACTCACGGGCAAAGACGCGCACCGCATCGAACTGCTCTGGCAGGGGCCGGGGTTTCGCCAGGAGCCGGTGCCGTATTTCTTCTTCGGCCGCACTGCGGGTGTTGCCGACGCGCAGATCGATGCGTACGATCGCGGCCGGTTCTTGTTCGAGGAACATGCGTGCGTGAAGTGTCATGCCGTTGTCAGTCCGGTGGAAGCGAAAGCGTTCGTCGATCGTCGTGGGCCGAATCTGAGCGCCATCGGCCAGCGGGTGTATCCCGGTTGGCTCGATGCGTGGCTTGCTGACCCGGCGAAACTTCGCCCACACACGACGATGCCGAAGATGTTCGCCGACGATGCCACGGGCCAAGCCGAACGCTACGCCGTGGTGCAGTATCTCACGTCGCTCGGTGGACCGATGGCGGAAACGCGAATGCCTTCGATTTCGAACGAATATTCGAAGAGCATCGCGAACGGGCAGAAGCTGTTCACGACCACAGGATGTGCGGCGTGCCACGGCAAACAACTCGCCGCCACCGCGAAAAAATCCGAAGACGACGAGGACGACAAGCCGACCGCGATCGACGCTCGTGGCACCTTCTATGGCCTCGGCACGAGCACCGGGGCACAGTCGCTGTATTCGCTTGGTGCACTTGGCAGCAAGACGAAACCCGAGGAACTGCAAGCCTACTTGCTCGACCCGTTGAAGACGAACCCGCACGGCCGAATGCCGAACATGACGCTGAACGCCACCGAAGCCCGCGACATCGCGCGGCACCTTTGCCGCACCACCGACGACACGCTCGACCGCATGAAAGTCCCGACGCCAAAACTCGCGCCGTCCGCATTCGCACTGAAATTGGAAAAGGAAGCGTTCGACAAATTGAAGGTGAGCGACCAATGGCGCGACATCGGTAAACGGTTGCTGACGCAAAAGGGTTGCACGAATTGCCACACCGTCGAAGTGGTCGGCAAGTCGTTACCGAACGCCGCAGTTGTTAGTTTGGCCACCGTGCGAACGAAACCGACGAGTGGCTGCCTGAGCGAAAAACCACTTGCTAGCCAGACGCCGGTGTATGCCTTCGATGCGGCACAGCGTTCGGCCATCGCCGCGTTTCTGACATCGCAAACGGCGAACGCCATCTCCAGTGCGTACCAAGTTCGTACCACTCTCAAGCGATTCAATTGCCTCAACTGCCACCAGCGCGACGGCGAAGGCGGCATCGGTACCGAGCTCGGTGACCAGATGAAGAAGCTCGAAAATGCGGAGAACGCCGACGATGTGCAACCGCCGCGCCTCACGAGCATCGGGCACAAGTCGAAAACGAGTTGGCTGAAATCGGTACTCGTTCAGGGTGGTCGTGCGCGACCGTGGATGAACGTGCGGATGCCGCAATACGGCGAAGGGAACGTCGGCCACCTGCCCGAAGCGTTCGCCCATGCCGAAGGGACTGTTCCCGATTCTTCGACCGCGAAGGTCGAATACACTTCGGCAAAAGTCGACGCGGGCCGCAAACTCGCTGGGAAAGAAGGCCTCGGGTGCATCGGTTGCCACGACATCAGCGGGTTCGTTGGGGGTGGCACGCGCGGGCCGGACCTCGCACGCACCGCCGAACGAGTCCGCCTCGAATGGAACTCGCGCTGGATGCACAACCCGCAACGCATCACGCCGGGAACGCGGATGCCGCAGAACTTCAACAACGGCATCTCCGCATTCGCGGGCATACTCAACGGCAACGCCGATGCGCAAATCGAAGCGCTCTGGGCGTACTTTTCGCTCGGGCCAGGGTTGCCGTTACCTGCCGGGATGGAGCCGCCCAAAGGGTTGATTTTGAAGGTAACGAATCGCCCCGAGATGCTGCGGACTTTCATGCCCGACGGAGCCGGAACGAAGGCGATCGCCATCGGCTATCCGGGTGGCGTGAACGCAGTGTTCGATGCAGAACAGTGCCGCCTCAGCTATGCATGGGAGGGTAATTTCCTCGATGCCTCGCCGGTTTGGGACAATCGCGGTGGGGCACCCGCGAAGCTGCTCGGGCCGAAGTTTTATAACGCGCCGCAAGGTAACCCGTGGGGAATCACGAGTAGTCGCAAAGTACCCGACTTCGCGAAGCGAGCCAGCGATTATTCGTACGGTTCGCCGGTGCCACTCGAAAAAATTTACCAAGGCCCACGCCACGTGCAGTTCGACAGTTATACCTTGGATAACAGCGGCAATCCGACGTTCCGCTACCGCGTGGGCAACGACACCGAGAAGGGCGAGATCGTCATCGCGGATACGCCTGTGCCGATCAAAGCCTCGGTGGCATCGGGCATTTCGCGACGGATACTCGCCGAAGTTCCCGCGAATCGAACGACATGGCTGAACGCCGGTAGCACGAACGGCGAACCGCGCGTCTACGCACCGAGTGGCACGAAGTTGGCCGTCAATTGGAAGGGCAGCGAACCCGAAGTCCCCGCTATCGGCGCGAAACTCGTGCTACCCGATGGCGACCGTGCGATGGTGCTGATGCTGACGGCGGGGCCACCCGATACCGTCTGGCAGTTCGTGCCAAAAGCGGGCGGCGGTTGGTCTGCCATCTTGCGGCTACCCGAGCCGAAAGACGCTGCGAAATTCGAACTGAATCTGTCCGCATGGTCGCTGCCGCGCGACGAAGAAAGCCTGTTGAACGCGATCGGTAAGTGAGAGATTCCGAACCACCCGTCCCGAGTACGCCCATGAAATTTCCGCTTCGTGCCGCAATTGCAGTTGGTATCGCTGCGCTGTTCGCTGCGAGTTATGCGATTACCGATCCGCGGATGCGAGCGCTCGTCGGCGTACCGACGCTCATCGCCGTGGCGTTCCTGTTTTCGCGGGATCTTCGCGCAATCGATCGCCGCGTTGTCATCGCGGGCATCTTGATGCAGATCGCGATTGCGGTACTCATCCTGAAAGTCAATTTCATCCGCGATGGGTTCGATTCGGTCGGACAAGTCGTCACAAAAAGCGTCGATTACAGTATGGCAGGCAGCTGGATTTTCGGCCCGCTCGGGACCGAAAAATCGATGGATAGCGTGTTCGGCGCAAAGACGGGTGTTCCGTTCCTGATTACGATCACCTGTACCGTCATATTCGTGGCGTCGCTGTTTAGCGTGTTGTATCACTTGCGAATCTTACAAGCGATCGTCTGGGTATTTGCGAAAGCGATGATTCTGCTGATGGGAAAGACAGGCGTCAGCGGGGCCGAGAGTCTTTCGACGGCGGCGAACGTTTTCATGGGTCAAACGGAAGCGCCGCTGATCGTCAAACCGTACATCGCGAAGATGACGCAATCCGAATTGCTCGCCATTATGATCGGCGGCATGGCGACGATCGCGGGCGGGGTGATGGTGATCTACATCGACATTATGACGAAGGCCGGTATCCCGAATGCCGCAATGTCGATACTGGCGACGAGCGTGATGGCCGCCCCTTGCACTCTGTACATTTCAAAAATCCTGTACCCCGAAACCGAAGTACCAGAAACTCGTGGTGATGTGAAGATCTTCGGTGAGAAACCGCACGCGAACGTGATCGATGCCGCCGCCGCAGGGGCGTCCGATGGCATGATGCTTGCGATCAATATCGTTGCGATGCTGATCGCGTTCCTCGCACTGATCGCGATGGCGAATGCGTGCATCGGATACTTTAATCCGGCGTGGTCGCTGGAAGCGTTTTTCTCGCACGCCTTCGCGCCAGTGGCGCACATCATGGGGGTCGATGCCGCCGATGTGCCGAAAGTGGCACAACTTCTCGGCGTCAAACTCGTCGGCAACGAGTTCATCGCATTCAGCCAGATGACAAATCAATTTACGCCCGGCACCGCAGCGGGAATGACGCCGCGATCGTATGCAATTGCCACCTACGCGTTGACCGGTTTCGCGAATATTAGCTCGATCGGCATCCAGATCGGCGGCATCGGCGCAATGGCCAAAGAGCGCCGCGGCGACCTTGCCCGCCTCGGCTTCCGCGCGCTCCTCGGCGGCTTCCTCGCCACGCTCGTCAACGCCGCCGTCGCCGGCGTGTTGATGCCGTAACAATCCTTCCGCGTTTAGCCGCGCCGCGAAGGCTTTGCGTAGCGAAGCGCGCGAACATAACACTACGCGGCGCGGCTAAACGAAAACGATGCGACCCATACATATAAACCCTGCAAAACTGTTGCGGTTTCCTTCCTTCGTTCGAGGTCTTCTCCCCATGGGTTTCCATCAGACGCCGACGCACAAGAATGGCAAAGGTAGCTTCCACCAGATTGGCCTCGTTCGCGGGCAGTTCGGCAACGTGCCCGAAGCGCCGTGGATCCAGTTCGTCAAAGAATCGGGCTTCGATGGCTGGGAAGAAGCCTCGTGGGAACTCGATTTACGCCGTTGCGATACCGACGAAGGTGCGGCCGCGTTTGCCCGCGAACGGGTGGCGCTCGCACAAGCGCACGGTCTCGAAATCTTCACCGTGGCCACCCACTTACAGGGGCAGATTCTCGGCGACGAACCGAGCGCCAAGACGCTGAATTTCTGTAGTGGCAAAGGGGCGGCGAAGGCCGCGTACAAAGCGTGGCGCGCCGCAGGTAACAACCCGCCGCGTACCGACCCGTACTACGTCCCGCCCGAAGTCGCGACGCTCGTTCATGC
>JAYSYI010000347.1:0-4872 GCA_043727665.1 Limnoglobus sp.
CGACCATCGATCTGGTTCCGGCGCAAGATGAAGGATTATCCGGCGTGTCGGACCCAGATCTATTAGTTTGAGCTGCCGAAAATAAGCGTATTGTACTGACCCACGATATCCGTACGCTCGTCAGAGATGCAATGGCCCGCGTCACTTTGGGCCAAGCGATGCCCGGTCTCATTGCGGTACGCGATACTTTGCCTATCGGTGACGTCATCGATGATTTGGCAGTCATAGCAGACTTGGGCGTATCCGACGACTTCGAACGCCAAGTCACATTTTTGCCGCTTTGATCGCGTCTGTTTACCGGGTAGACTTTCGTGAACTAATGGAGACTGCAATATGCGATGGTCGTTCGCTGTCATGGCGTTGTCAGTAGCTGTCTTGGCAACAGCGGCGGAGCCGGTGCTGAAGGTGCCGGCGGGGTTCGAGATTGCGAAGGTGGCGGGCGCGCCGCTCGTTCGGTTTCCGGTGGTTGCGGAGTTCGACGACAATGGACGGCTGTACGTCGTCGATGTGGCGGGGCCGCTGGTTCGCGAAGAAGTGGCACAACAAAAACCGTTGCACCGGATCGTTCGCCTCGAAGACACCGATGGCGATGGCACGTTCGATAAAGCGGTCGTCTTTGCGGATAAATTGCCGTTCCCCGAAGGCATCATGTGGCTCGATGGTTCGATCTACGTTGGCTGCCCGCCGTCGATTTGGAAGCTCACCGACACCAACGGCGATGGCGTCGCCGACGTCCGCAAAATTTGGTTCGACGGCAAAACGATCACCGGTTGCGCGAACGACTTGCATGGCCCGTACCGTGGCCCCGACGGCTATATTTACTGGACGAAAGGCGCGTTCGCCAAGCAAGATCACACGCTCGGCAATGGCAAGAAATTCAGCACGCGGGCCTCGCACGTCTTTCGCGCAAAACCTGACGGCAGCGCGCTCGAAGTGGTGATGACGGGCGGCATGGATAACCCCATCGGCATCGCGTTTAGCGCGACGGGCGAGATCATCGTCAGTAACACGTTTCTGCAACACCCGGCCGATGGCAAACGCGATGGCCTTATCCATGCCGTGCCCGGTGGCGTGTGGGGGAAAGATCACGACCCGATCTACGAACACGCTTGGACTTCGCCGAACCTGATGCCCGTGATGACACACATGGGACCAGCCGCGCCGTCGGGAATCCGCCGCTATGAGTCGGCGCAATTCGGCCTCGAATATCAGGATAATCTCTTCTGCTCGCAGTTCAACTTGCGGAAAATTAGCCGTCACATCTTGGTGCCGAAAGGCTCCACGTACGAGACGAAAGACAGCGACTTCGTGACCAGCGACAGCGCCGACTTCCACCCGACCGACGTCGTCGAAGCACCCGATGGCTCGCTGTTGGTCATCGACACGGGCGGCTGGTACAAACTCTGCTGCCCGAGTTCGCAACTGGTGAAAGACGATGTCTTCGGTGCAATTTATCGCGTGAAGAAAACGGGCGGTCACACGCAAAAAGCGTTACCCGTACGACGACTCGCAGCGAGTCCGAATGTGCTACACACGAAGCGGCGAGAGGTGGAAACAATCGCACGAAACGCGGACGCGAAAGAGATTCCCAGATTGCTCGCTGGGCTTAGCGACGATACGAACGACCGCTATCTCGATCACGCGATCACACACGCGATGATAGCGATTGGCGATTTTGACGCGACGGCCATGGGGCTGTCACACGCTCATCCACACGTTAAACGCGGAACGCTTTCGGCACTCGAAGAGATCGCCGCGAAGAGGCTAAAGGCTGCGGCGGTGTTGCCGCACTTGTCGGCGGCGGATGCCTCTTTACGCGAAACCGCATGGTGGATTGCGGCACGACACACTGACTGGGGAACCGAACTCGTCGGCTACTTCCGCGAACGACTCGCGGCGAAAATGACTCCCGCCGAGGCTGGGGAACTGACGAACCGCCTCGCGCAGTTCGCCAAAAATGCAGCGATCCAGGAACTGCTCAGCGAGTACCCGACGAACGTCGTCGCGCTGAACGCGATGGCGCGATCCAACATCAAGACCGTGCCCGCAACGTGGCCTGCCGTACTCGCAATCGGTGTCGCCAACGATACGAGTCGCGCCGCCGCACTGACGACGATTCGCGCGTTGCCGTTGAAGTCACTACCCGAACCACTTGCGAAATCGTTGCAACTCGTCGGCAGTAATCCGAAACTCGCCGCCGACTTGCGTCTCGGCGCACTCGCGATTTTGAACGCGCCACTTTCGGACGATCACTTCGCGTTCGTAATTACGAATTTGCTCAGCGAAAATCGTGGCAGCGCCGCCGAAGTATTGACGCGGGTGCCACTATCGACGCCGCAATTTCTGAAGGTCGCGTCAGTCGTGTCGGCCGCCAGCCCGCTCGAACTCGGTAAGCTCTTACTGCCTTTCGCGAAGTCGACCGATGAAGCCGTCGGCCTCGCGCTAGTCGCGGCACTCCACGAGCCAAAAGTCATGGCATCGATACGCAGCGAGCAACTGAAACCGATCCTCGAAAAGTACCCGGCAAAGGTAAAAACCGAAGCGGCGAAACTGTACGCATTGCTCGATGCGGAGATTTTGAAGCAGCGTGAAAAGCTCGAATTATTGGCTAAGGAACTGCCAGTGGGCGACGTGCGCCGCGGGCATCACGTGTTCAACAGCGCGAAGGCGGCGTGTGCAACCTGCCACAAGATCGGCTATGTCGGCGGCGCGATCGGCCCCGATATGACGAGGATCGGTAGCATCCGCACCGAACGCGATTTGCTCGAAGCGATCGTCTACCCGAGCGCCAGTTTCGTACGCAGCTACGAGCCAGTCAAAGTGTCGACGAAAGACGGCATCGTCCACAACGGCATCTTAAAGAAAGATGCACCCGACGAGATCATCCTCGTGCTCGCCGCCGACAAGGAAGTACGCATTCCGCGCGCCGAGATCGACGAGTTTCGCATGGGCACGGTGTCGATCATGCCCGCCGGGCTAGACCAGCAATTGACGAAGCAAGACCTCGCCGACCTCATCGCGTTCCTGCGGGCGAACAAATAGTTTCCGCGAGTGTCCTTCACAGCCAGCCGCACGCACTCGTACTGCGATGGTAAACGACCTGACTGTGAGCATCTTGGCTCAACAGGTCAATCCAACATTCGCCCGTCGCACCCGAAGGCCCGGACTAGAGTAGTCGAACTTCGCCTGAGGGTTGATTAAATGGCAGAAGATTGGGAATTCTCTCCGGCAATGCTCAAAAATCCCCCAGAGTGGGACGAAGTGCCTACAGAGCATTTAAATCAAGTTCTTTACTGGTGGCTCGAACACGCAATTGATATGAGTGATCTCAAAACGACAGTTTGTATTTTGCAATATCGGCCGGCTTGGATCAATGCGTTTCAGGTTCCAGGTGAGGATTATCAGTATCTTCCACTCGAAACGGCAGCTCACAGCGAATGTGTTGAGATTGTCAAGTGGTTGCTGGATCATGGAGCGGATGCCATTCGTGACAGTATGCCGTTATGGGAAGTGGCTGTGGCATTGCGACAAACACATGTGAGCGTTGGCTATAAGAAGATGTTAAATATTGGGAAAATGCTACTCGATCACGGTGCCTTGCCAGATCAACGAGCAGAGCCATATACGTCACCACAAGAAGCGTTCTTTGCCGTTGCGGGTCAAAATCTCGTGGATTTTATCTTAAACAACCAATAGCGCTTCACGGTATGACTGCGTTAGCCAGAGCAACTATGCTCATGCTCGAGGTGGATGCCCAACAAAATACGGTAGAACACCGGCTGGCTGGATTGAGTGAAAATGAGTGATGACGAACTGTACCTGCTCAAAATGACCGCTTTTCACGCGAATAATCCGTGTGATCGAGCAAGAGCTTTGGTAGATTATGCGAATTTACTGCCGAATGATTCGGAGTGGCGCGACTTCCTTTTATCTGAGATGCGCACGTCAGCCGTTTACTCCTATTTGTGTCAAATCACTGGTTTCCCCAACGAAGGCGTATTTGCTGCAGAAGAAGTACTCGGCCTTACCGATCACGGCGATTACTATACAAGGAGCACCTCATTGTTAACAATTGCAAGGTGGTTCTCCAAATTAAACTTTCGCCCTTCAGATCCGAAAGCCTGGTCTAAAGTACTCGAACGTCGCCTCAAAGAACCCAGTCCACCGCATCTCGGTACAGAAAGCAATCGAGAATATGCTATCCGCTTACTGGAAGTGCTTTTCAAATGCATACATCCGAATCGTAAATACAAAAGACCACGTACCGATTAGGCGAGTTACCCTCATCCGGCCATTGCCTGCCTCGATTGGGTGGTACAAACCGACAAGTGGGCGATAAGGGTCGAGGGTTGAGATTCAAGGGATTCGCGTATATTATACTTGCCTCTCCTCACGAATCGCAGTCAAGAGATGCACTATGGACGATGAATGCGATGAATTGGAACTCTTGCGACTATCAGCCTTTTATGCCCCATACCCTCAAGACCGCGCGAAAGCGTTATTGGATTTGGCTATTCGTACACCCGATCAAGAGGATTGGAAGACTTTTTTACAAAAAGAACTACGATTGCAGAAAAATTCATCGTTCCTCGAAAATTACCTTGAGCGCATTACTTTGTTTCCAGGTTCAGGAATGTTTGTGTTGCCCGAATTGCTTAGCTTGACAAGTCACTCAGAATACTATGTCCGCGGTAAGGCCTTAGATGTACTTGGTCACCTAGTATTTTGGGGTGGACATCAAGCCAGTTACGATCAATGGCACCCGTTTTTAATCGCTCGATTAAGTGACGAATACAGAGATATAGCAGAATCTGCCAAAGTAATTCTGGCAAAAATCCAACAGTCAAACAAAATAAGGAGAAAAAAACCAAG
>JAYSYI010000348.1:0-4872 GCA_043727665.1 Limnoglobus sp.
GAAACGACGAAAGTCCTCACCGAAGCGGCCCTCGCCAGCAAGGTCGACCACCTCGTCGGGTTGAAGGAAAACGTGATCCTCGGCCACTTGATCCCCGCCGGTACGGGTTTCAAGATCCACCAGGAAGCCGAAGTCCGCATCAACGCCCCCGAGATGATGCGATACGAGAACCGCGAAGCCGCCCAGCCGGTTTCGTAAGTGCAACCGCAAAAGCAACAACCACGAGCCACCGGGTGTACCCGGTGGCTTTTTTGTTTTGCTGTAACGGCACGATGAGCCATTCCCACCGACATTCGATCAGCCGAGTCGAGGATGGAATTCGCCGCGACGCAAAGTCCTCGTAGCGAAGCGCGTGCGCGTCACCCCTATTCGGGGATTGTCTGGGAATGTGGGTGAAGTCTACGTGCTCCGCTACCAAACCTGTCAACAGTCTGGGCAAGCTTTGCGGTATTTTGCACCGGTTGCACAGCTTGGCCTGTTTTGCGGAATGTGCAATCTGCGGCAAGTTTGCGGGAAGCGGCCTCATGTTTTGCGTGCGGTCGTGCCGATTATTCTGCTTAGAGCAAACAATCCGTGCGCGGGCGGTGGCACATGTGGGGCCCGCCGCGGCCAAGGCAGTTCAGGAGTGTACCATGATTAAAGGATTTTTCGGTACGATTGCGGCCTTGGCGGCCGGGGCGGGAATCGCTGCGGGGCAGTCGCCCTTCGTACCGCCGCCGACACCCATTTCACCCGCAATGAACTACGGCGAAGTGCAACCCGCCGAGTTCAACGTACCGCAACAAGTCATTCCCCCGCAGTTCGGCCAAGGCGGACCCGGCGGCATGATGGAAGGCCCCCCCGGTTTGACCGGACCGAACGGGATGCCATCGTATCCGCCACCCGGCCAGTACGGTGCGCAATCGTACGAGTCGGCGATCAATCCGAATCGGGCATCGCCAACGGGCGTATCGCACTATTACTTGAACTTCGATTACTTGCTGTGGTCGGTGAGCGCACAACCATCGAACGTGCCGTACGTCACGACGAGTGCGCCTTCGGATCGCGGCATCGCCGGTCGATCGACGACCGCGTTGCTCTACAGTAACACCGATCTCGGTTACGGTCTGTCGAGCGGGTTCCGCGTGACGGGCGGTTGGTTCAAGGGCGAAGACCGTCGCTACGGTTACGAGATTTCGGGCTTTTCGCTCGAACAAAAATCGAACAGCTACTTCGCGCAATCGGCGAACAACGGCGTACCCGTTCTGGCGCGGCCGTTCATCGATGCGACGAACAACACTCCGGCCGTGCTGACGATCTCGCAGCCAAACTTGGCGAACGGCAACATTCTCGTTGCGACTTATAACCGCATCTTCGGTGCGGAAGTCAGCGGGCTGGTGAATATGTATCGCGGTTGCCCATCTGATGGTGCCCGCTTTACGGCCCACGGTTTGCTCGGCTTCCGGTTCATGGAAATCGACGAGAAACTCGAAATCTCCTCGGCTTCGACACTGCTGGGTGGCGGGGCACCACTGTTCAACGGGCTGCCCGTCTTCGCTCCGGGAACGATCACCGTGCAAGACGGCTTCCACGCGGTGAACCGCTTCTACGGTGGTCAAGCTGGGTTTCAGACCGAACTTCGCTACAGCCGTTACACCTTCGGCTTCACCGGCAAAGTGGCGGTCGGTGTGATGAACCAGACGCTCGACATCACCGGTCAATCGGCACTACTCGACCCGACGCGCGGGCTGGCCCAAGTGGCACTCGGCGGCGTCTATGCGAACTCGATGAACATCGGGCGATACCGGAACGACGAATTCGCCGTGGTCCCCGAGTTCAGCGGCACCTTCGGTTACAACTGGACATCGTGGCTGACGACATCGGTCGGTTACAACTTCCTGTACGCCAACCGCGTGTTGCGTCCCGGTAACTCGTTCAACGACCGCGTGAACCCAGCGGTGCTGCCGACGAGTCAAAACTTCGGCACCGGCAATGTGGTGCCGATCGTCAACCGGGCACTCACACAAGACGAACTGTTCGCACAAGGCGTCACGTTCAGCTTGCTCATGAAGTATTAAACGGCGAAGAACTCCACGCCAAACGGGGGCCAGGTGGCCCCCGTTTTGTCGCGTTAGCAGTTACAGCCGCAATAATTTCCCAACCGTTACGGCTTGCGCGGGACTATGAATGCATCGAGGTCCGCCTCCGGCTTCGCGAATCGCGCGAGGTCGAACTGTAGGGGAATGCACATGTCTGCCAGCGCGTTGAGAATTCTCAGCAACATCTGTTTCGTATCCGGATTCGTTTCGATCATCGCATCGATTCTCGTCTGGTCCCTGTTCAAAGAACCCGATGTCGCGCACGGCGAACGTTTCGGCATTTTTGTGGGTTTATGGGCACCGACGTTCTTCGCACTTTCGGATCGCTACGATCGTTATGCGAGCGCGAAAATGCGCGCGTAATTCTGCCTATCACTGAGAATGCGCCTTCCGATGATGCCGGACATTTCGCAAATACCAGCACGAATCATCGGTTTTTTCCCTTTCGGCGAATATCGATGCCCACCGGCACGACAGTTGCATTTGGATAATCCTCTCAGAACGGATGCTGCCACGCGGGGTGCGGAGGCAGTTCGTTCAAAACAGAAGAGGTTTTCCGATGAAACGGTTTACTGTCGGCCTGATGTTGGCGGTGTTTGCAGCGTCCACCGGTTGCGAAAAAGCGGGCACGCCTGGCGGCCCTGGTGCAACGGGAACGGCGGCCAAGCCACCGATGTACGGCCAAGCCGATGAGACGTTCAACATTACCACCTCGTCGGTTTCGCTCAAACAAGGCGATGCCGCACAAGCCACCATCGGCATCAAACGCGGCACAAACTTCAATCAAGACGTGGCACTGATGCTCGAAGGTTTGCCGAAGGGCGTCACCGTCGATCCGTCGAAGCCCGTCATCGAAAGCAAAAACACCGACGTGAAATTCGCGGTCACCGCGAGCGACGAAGCGGCCATTGGCGAGTACGAAGTTAAGGTCGTCGGTCACCCTGGCAAGGGTGCGGATGCGAGCAATTCGTTCAAGCTGTACGTGGGCAAGAAAGACACGTTCACGCTAAGCGTCCCATTCTGGACGACCGCACTCAAGCAAGGCGAAACGAAAGCCGTCGCGATTTCGATCAGCCGCGACAAAACGTTCAATCAAGATGTGGCGTTGAAGTTCGAAGGCCTGCCGAAAGGCATCACCGTCGAACCGACAACGGGCACGATCAAGAACGGCGAACCCGATGCGAAGTTCTCGCTGAAGGCCGCCGATGACGCGCCAATCGGCGAATTCGTCGTGAAGATTACTGGCCACCCCACGAAGGGTGCCGACGCCTCGCACGACTTCAAGTTTACCGTCGCCAAGAAGTAACTAACAGTTCCTACCGGGGAAGTCGCTTCGCGAATTCCCTTTTACATTGATGAGATGGAGCGACCCAAATGCCAGCGTATACTTACGAAACGATTATCGTTTTCTTGCTATTGCTCTGGCTGCTCGGTGCCTTCATCTCACCGTTCGGTGGCGATATCATTCACCTGGTTTTGTTGGTAGTTGTCGTCGCCATTGTATTGCGATTCATGCAGGGTCGAAATACACGTTTGTAATGTTCGTGAAACAGTCGCTCCTACTTCAGGGGCGAAACGCCTCATTGGCAATGGAAGTGCCCGATACACGGGTTATTTAGGAGATTACCATGCGATATGCATTCTCGGTCATCGCTCTGGCAGGTTTAATCGTCTGTACCGATGCAGGCGACGCTAAGGCTCAGCGTAACGGCTACGGTCGCGGCGGGTTCGGTGTCACGATCAGTGGCGCGGGCGTCACGTTCGGCCAGCCTGGGTACGGTTATGGGTATCAACCGTATTCGCAAAACTACGGTTACGGTAATCGCGGGTACGGCAACGGCTATAACTACAACCAAGGTTTCGGTTACAACCAAGGCTATAACTATAACCAAGGCTATAACTACAACCAGGGTCTCGGGTATGGTTACGGCCGAACCTACTATTCGCCTGCACCGGTATACAACACGACGCCGTACTACACGACGCCAAGCGTCACGCAATATTACACGACGCCTAACACCACGACATACTACACGATGCCCAATAGTGTCGTTCCCGCGACATACAGCGCCCCACTCGTGGAGAACGCGATGCCCGTTCCACAAGCCGCTCCAATCGTTATGGCACAAAATCGTGCCTACATCACAGTGAAAGTGCCAACGACCGATGCGCAAGTCTGGTTCGCAGGTACGACGACCGACGCAACGGGAACCGAACGGCTCTTCAACTCGCCAGTATTAGAAGCGGGCCAAACCTTCAAGTACGCTATCAAAGCGAGTTGGACGATCAACGGTAAAACCAAAGAGCAAACTCGCGACGTCGAGTTCCGTGCCG
Organism: Limnoglobus sp.; assembly: GCA_043727665.1. Taxonomy (GTDB): domain Bacteria; phylum Planctomycetota; class Planctomycetia; order Gemmatales; family Gemmataceae; genus Limnoglobus. The sequence goes on from JAYSYI010000348.1 coordinate 4,413, forward strand.
GCCAAAGCACGACGGTCGATTTCCGGGTTCCCGAGCCTGAAAACTCGAAGCGAGACGAGTCCGATTCGACGAAGTAAACGCTTCCGATTCAACGAAAAGATGGCAATGGAAACAGTCCCACTTTGTGGGCTGTTTCTCGTTTCTTACCACACTGCGAGATGACGGTTATGGATAACGTGAAGGATGTCGCTCAGATCATTTATTATCTCGCACTCAGTATTGCCGGGCCGATTGCCCTCGTGCAGTTTATCCGCGCGAACAAACGCGATCGGCTTGCGAATGAATACAAGATTTACGATGAACTCGATAATCGGTTCTTCGAGTATCAGAAGATTGCACTCGAATACTACGACCTCGATATTCTCGACGTTCCCAACAACGATCCTTCACTCGCATTCGACAAGAAGCGTAAACAAGAGATGGTTGCCTACGCGATTTTATTCTCGCTTTTCGAACGCGC
>JAYSYI010000349.1:0-4868 GCA_043727665.1 Limnoglobus sp.
AGCACGGGCCGCCCGTTCAGCGATCACATGATGCTGTTGGGCCTCGACATCAAGATGTTTTACGCCGGGCCGAAGGAAGCGGTGATGCACGCGATCTACCGTCAGAACTTCGGCTTCACGGACATCATCATCGGCCGCAAACACGCCGACGCGCCGTACGACGACAAGAGCGAAATCTGGGACGGCCTCGCCGCTCACCGCAAGTTCGACGACCTCAAAGGCGAACTGCTGATCCAACCCGTGAAGGTCGGCTTTGCAGCGTACTACGCCGAATGGAACCGTGTCGGCCTCGTCGAAAATGCCAATAAAGAGTGGAAGCAAGTCAGCATCAGTGGAACCGACCTGCGTGCCCAACTCGGCCGCGGCGAACTCCCCGATCCCCGCATCATGCGCCCCGAAACCGCAAAAGTGCTAATCGAGAAGTACCAGCAGACGGCGTAAATCTTTTTGGCATTCGCGTCGTGCAATCGACGCGAATGCCATCTCCGTGCTACGAAATGTCAATCGCATTCGGCAGAGGGTTTCGTGCGAAGATCCAATCTTCGATTGGCTGGCCGTTGACGAGATGCGTCTCGACGAATTCGGGGATTCGTTCGGCGGTCATACTGTGGTACCACGTGCCTTCGGGGTAGACGACGAGTATCGGACCGCTGGCACACACGCGTAGGCACTGCACCTTCGTTCGGTAGCAGGCGGTTGGCCCCGTGGCGAGCGACAAATTCCGTCGTTTGAGTTCGTCCTTCAGCACTTCCCACGATTTCGCACCGGCTTCGGCGGAACAACATGCATCGCCGATGCACAGCAACACGTGCCGATGATACTCGCCGATCTTCAGTTTCTTCGCGATCGCTTCGAGTGCTAGCTTTTCGTCCACCATTAGCCTTCCATCACTTCTTTGGACTTCTTGTCGGCCGCTTCGTCGATCTTGAACTCGTACAGTTTTAGCAGTTCCTGAATGCGATCTTTGCCCGTATCGCGTTCGTCTTCGGTCATCGTTTTCGCCTTCTCGGCATCGTCGTAATGCTTGTTCGAGTCGCGGCGAATGTTACGACACGACACCTTCGATTCTTCGGACTTCTTCTTGATCTGCTGCACGAGTTTCTTGCGTTGATCGCCACTCATTGGTGGGATCGTCAAGCGAATGACTTTGCCGTCGTTGTTCGGCGCAAGCCCGAGATCGCTGCCGCGAATCGCCTTCTCGATCTCTTTTAAATCGTCCGCGCTGAACGGCTTGATTACGATCGTCGACGGGTCCGGGCAGGAGATATTCCCGACGTTCTTGACTGGCGTCGGCGAGCCGAAGTAATCGACGCGCAACGAGTCAAGCATTGCCGGGGTGGCACGCCCGCTGCGGAGGCCCTTGAGGTCGTTTCGCAGAACGTCGAGGGCCTTTTCCATCCGGTCCGTGCAGTCTTTGAAAAACTGGGCAGCGTTCATGTTCGTCTCGTTGTGAGAAGCATCCAGGGGTACGACGAAACGTCTATCCCTGGGCTATGGGATACAACCCCGTTGGGGTAAAAACAAAACGCAGGTGAACTGTCACTCGGATACCAGCGTGCCGGTGGCTAGACCGGCGACGGCTTTCTCGATTGCCGATTCCCGCTTGTAGTTGAAGATCAGGATCGGCAATTTCGCCCCTTGGCACATGTCGAACGCGCTGATGTCCATCACGTTCAGCTTGTCGGCCATCACTTTCGTGTACGTGAGGCGGTCGTAGCGTTCGGCATACGGGTCTTTCTCCGGGTCTGCTGTATACACGCCATCGACCTTCGTTGCTTTTAATAATATGTCCGCTCCGATTTCGCGGCCACGAAGCGCTGCGGCCGTGTCAGTCGTCACGTACGGGTTGCCGGTACCGCCCGCGAAGATCACGACGCGGCCCTTTTCGAGGTGCCGGATCGCTCGTCGGCGCAGGTACGGTTCGCACACCATATCCATGTGAATGGCCGTCATTAACCGCGTCGGCATGTCCAGGCTTTCGAGCGTATCTTGCAACGCCAATCCGTTCATGACGGTGGCAATCATGCCCATGTAGTCGGCCGTCGACGCTTTGATCGTGTTCAAACCGGCCGAGAACTGCGCCCCTCGCAGCAAGTTCCCGCCGCCGACGACGATGGCCAACTGCACCCCACGCTGTGCCACACGCTTGATTTGATGCGCCATGACCAGCGTTTCGTCGAGGCTGATTCCGCTACTCTTGCCGCCGTGGCCGAATGCCTCGCCGCTGAGTTTGAGCAAGACACGCTTGTAAATCGGCTTTAACGGATCGTCGTTCATGGCTGTCCTGGGTGATGGAGTACTCACCCACAATATAGATTCTCCGCCACGCATGGCTACTTCGGGGCACCGATGCTGTACTTGTCGAATTGCGGGGCGAAGTCGGCCTTGGCGGTGTTGACGGCCACGACACCCGCCTGGAGCTTCTTGTCGAGTTCGGCTTCGAGTTCCTTGAGTTCGAGCCACGTCTTGCCTTCGTCTTCGCTGGCGCTCGCGATGAAAACATTGGCTTTGCGTTCGAGCCGCAAAATCGCGCCTTTCTTCGGATCGAGCTTGCCGTCTTCGGATGTGCCGTACTTCACGAACTCGCCATTTTTGCGAAGTTCGAAACTTATGTAACACGGAGCTTGTTCGTCACGGCGAAACATCGCGCGTTCGAGCCGCACGTAGTTTTTGGCGTCTTGCCAAACCAGCAACCCCGCGCCCCAAAACGCGATGTTCCGCTCGGTTCCGCCTTTCGCTCCTTCGGGAACTTCGAACGCGCCCAGCGTCACCTGCATCTGGAAGTCGCCTTCGACCTCTTTGAGCACGCGCGGCGCGTCCATCGGGGCGTTGAGTTCCGCACTCAGATCGTGTGGCTCTTTGCCACCCGGAATTGCGATGGTCAGTTTCGTTCCCGCAAAGTCGAATTTGCAGTCGTTCGCCGGGTCGAGCGGTTTACCCCAGTTGATGATGGCTTCCTTGGGCACAGGTGCCGCAAGCACGAGGACAGGAAGCACAACCAACACAATGAGCAGAGAGAGACGCTTCATCGTGAATCTCCAAAGGGGGATAAGTGGCCACAGATACGGTCCCGTTAGCCCGACGCGCTAGCGAGGGATGTCATTAATGTACGTACCCTCGCTTGCGCGTCGGGCTAACAATACGAATGGGACAATTATGCGGCTTCAGTCGCTCAATCGTGGTCCGAGGCGTTCGCGCAGTGCGTCGCGAACTTTGTCGCTGACGGGAATCCCGCCGATATCAAGTTCGCATAATCTCGACAGATATGGCGACTCCGCGAGAGGCAGCAGTGCGTCGCCGCCGAGTAGCCGGTTGTTCGATAGATCGAGCCAGTTGAGCCGGTCAAGTCGCGGCGACACGGCGATCATCCGGGCGGTATCGGCACGCAGTTGGCAACTCGCGATGCCCAAACCCGAGAGTCGCCACGGGGCCTCGGTGAGGATCGCTTCGACGCTGCGATCCGTGATGCCGGTGTTTGCGAGCGTGAGGATGCGCAGGTTCGCGAACTGCCCCGATTCGACGAGACTGCGAACGCCGACTTGGGTGATTTTGTCCAAATCGAGGTTGTTGTGCGAGAGGTGTAGGGTGCTCAGGTGCGGAAATCGCCCCGATTGCGCGAGCACTTGCAACGAGACATCGTCGAGGTAGTTCCGCGATAGCGACAACCACGTCAGGCCGTCTGCCCACGGGGCTTCACACAACATGCGAACGCCTTCGGTTCGCAGGTAATTATCGTCGAGATCGAGCACCCTCAGCGATGGTGGCCCTTCCACTGAACAGAGCGGCTCCAGCGTCGAAGCGGGGATCGTGCCACCGTGAGCGCGCAGTTCGGTCGCTTGCGTCCAGAACCGCGAGTTCGCAACGGTCACCATATTCGCACGGGCCGAACCGCAGCGGTTCATTTCGAGTTGCGTCAGGTTTTCGCACGCCCTCGAACCGAGTACGCGCTCGAGCGAAATTCCCGCGAGTGGCGTTCCCGAAACATCGAGCCGTTCGAGCCGGATCGCTGGATCGGCTTGCAGAAAAGCCCGCCACGCATCAGGAGCAATCGGATTATCGGAGACATCCAGCTGCTTGAGCTTCGCGAATGCAGCAAGAAAGTACCCGAGGCCATCGCCGGTCAACCCGCAATCGTACGCGGTCAGCGATTCGAGCGAACGCCCCGCAAAAAGTTCGAGGAACTCGGTCTCGTTGATCGTGTCACCATTGGCGTCGCCGTTGCGACCACCGATGGACATGTGAGTCAACTGGTCTCGAATAGGGGAATTCCAGAACAAATCTGCGATGCGGGAAAAGCCGTCAACCAGCAACAAATTCAATGATTTCAGCCGAGGCCAGCCACTTGAAAAGTGACCGTACAGCTGATCAACAGTATACAACCACCCGGAACAGTCGGCATGTGTGAGACGGTTCGACCAACGCGAATCGGGCGGAAGAGATATCATCTCCCGGAGTGTGCCAATCTCAGCTGTGTGTTCGTGCAGAAACGCATCGGATACGCCGAACGGATCGGCAGTCAGACTTTGCACGAATCCGCGTGCGAATTCCCACTCGGTCATGTCGGGGCGCGAGTCGCCGAGCCAGCGATTTTCGTGCTCGTTCAGGAGTTCGTGTTCGCGATCTTCGAGTGCGGCGCGTTGCGGATCGATAGTGTCGATCGTTGCGAGTTCGCATTGGACGCGGATAAACTCCGCACGGGATGCATCGCCGTTTTCTTCGAGCCAGTCGGCGTAAACGAGGCGCGGAAGGTCGTCCGCCGGGCTGGCGTGAATGGCGTGAAGAAACGCATCGTGGGACATGGTCAATCGCCGGTAGGGTACAACGCGCGCCCACACGATGAACAACAGACGAACGCGCCGCCTTCGAGG
>JAYSYI010000350.1:0-1503 GCA_043727665.1 Limnoglobus sp.
CGGCGAGCGGCACAGCGTAAGCGTGCCGTGGGAACACTCTGCGCCTACCACGGCATGCTTACGCTGTGCCGCTCGCCGGGCGCATGTTTTTGCGTGAAGCGAAGAGAAACTTTGGTTCCATCGTAGATTGCAACCGTCGAAATCGGACGTAAGTCGTTGGTGGGTTTAGTTGGTTCCGAAATTCGGGAATGAGTTTGGGGAAGGGTGGGTGGAAAGTGCCAGAACCATTCGGACTGACTCCAAGTATGAAACATCCAGTCAAAACAGTACTGACTTGGGAACCCTAACTCACGTTTCATCCCGTACATGGGACAAGAATCCATCGTGCGGCCTAGAATGAATTTTGTTGGCTAACACCAGCGATTCCACCTGCCAGACGTTCCGTGTGAGGATACCTGCCGATGATTCACATTCCCGCATTGCGTTTCGGAAAGTCGTACACCAGCCTCGATAAAGCGACGCTCGTTCACCACGTGACCGGCGAACCGGTTGCGGAAGTCAGCCAGGTAACGGGGAGCCAAATTGCCCGCGACATTAGCGGTATGGCCCGCGCGAGAAAAGAACTCTCGGCGATCCCGATCCGCGACATTCTCGCAATGTACAAGAAAGCCGCAGACTACTTCCTGAATGCCACGCTGCCCTGCGGCGATGTGGAACTGACCTTCGATGAGTACGTCAAAAATCTCTCGGCCACAACCGGTTCGCCGATGGTGTTCTGCGACCGAAACGCACGCAAAGTTCACTACGTCCTCGGCAACATCGAGGAAGTCATCGCCGGGTTGACCCGTGGCCTGAACGTCGAAGCGCTCGACAAAGGATACACGACATCGTCGGGCCGAATGCAGGCGTTCTACCCGACTACGGATGTTTTCGGTGCGGTACTTCCGTCGAACTCCCCCGGCGTGCATTCGCTGTGGGTGCCGACGATTGCGTTCAAGATGCCGTTGCTGTTGAAGCCCGGCCGCGAAGAACCGTGGACGCCCATGCGAGTGCTTCAGTCGTTCATTAAGGCCGGTATCCCCGCGAGCGTCCTCGGTTTCTTGCCGACCGATCACGTCGGTTCGGCGGAGATTCTGCGGCTCTGCGGTCGCAGCATGGCGTTCGGAGACGACCGCTCGATGGCACCGTACAAGAACGACCACCGCGTCGAAATTCACGGCACCGGCTACAGCAAGCTGATTTTCGGCGAAGATCAGGCGGACAATTATGAGAAGTACATCGATCTCATCATCGATTCGATTGCTGCGAACGGTGGCCGGGCCTGCGTGAACGCCTCGGCGGTGTACACACCGAAGAACGCCGACAAAATCGCCCACGCATTGGCCGAACGCCTTGCAAAAGCGAAGGTCCGCGCCTGGGACGACCCGGCGTGCGAGATCAGCGCGTTCGCGAAGCCGGAAGTCGCCGAGGCGATCGACAACATGGTCACGCAAGGCCTTCAGACACCTGGGGCGACCGATGTGACGCTGCAAATCCGCGGTACGCCCCGGCTCGTCAAAGTGG
>JAYSYI010000351.1:0-4860 GCA_043727665.1 Limnoglobus sp.
GGCGGTTCAACACGGCGCGTGTCTGGCTGCTCGTCATCGCCAGTTTCCATTTTTACGCGGCGTGGAATGCGAGCCTCGCGCTACTCGTTACGGTCACGACACTCGCCGACTTCCTGTTCGCGCGCTGGATGGATTCGAGTCAGCGGCCACGGTTGCGCAAAGCGATTGTCTGGGCCAGTGTCTGTATGAATCTCGGCGTGCTCTGCTACTTCAAGTATCGCGGGTTCTTCCTGAATGAACTGCACGAATCGCTCGGTCGCTTCGGCCTCGATGCCAATTATTCGAAGCTGAACCCGATGGATATTCTCGTGCCGTTCGGCATCTCGTTTTACACTTTCGAGGCGATCAGTTACGCCGTCGATGTGTATAAGCGAAAGATCCGTGCCGAACGCAATTTACCGCATTTCTTGTTGTTTATCTTGTTCTTCCCGCACCTCGTGGCAGGGCCGATCGTGCGGGCGGGCGACTTCCTGAAACAGGCACACCGCCGCAAACGCTGGAACTGGCTGCGCGTGCAAATCGGGCTGCAACTGTTCCTGCTCGGCGCGTTTAAGAAACTCGCGATCGCCGACCGCATGGCCGTGTTCACCGATGGCACGACGGGGCAACCGGGGCCATTTCTGAACCCGGAACTGTACAGCACCGGCGCACTTTGGCTCGCACTCATGGCGTACGCGCTCCGCATTTATTGCGATTTCTCCGGCTATTCGGACATGGCGATCGGCACGGCGCACATGTTCGGGTACAAGCTCGCACGAAATTTTAACATGCCGTATTTGTCCGCGAATGTCTCCGAATTCTGGCGGCGCTGGCACATTAGTTTGTCGACGTGGCTGCGCGACTATGTGTTCATCCCGCTTGGTGGCAGTCGCGGTAGCGGGTGGGCGACGAACCGCAACTTGCTCATCACGATGGTGCTCGGCGGCCTCTGGCATGGGGCGAACTGGACGTACATCGTCTGGGGTTTACTCCACGGCACGATGCTGATTGCACACCGTCAGTTTCGTGCGTGGTGCGAGACGAAGCCGGTCGTCGAAGCGTACCTGAACACGTGGGTTGGCACCGCTTCGCGCGTGTTCGTTACGTACATCTGCGTGTCGATGTGTTGGGTGTTCTTCCGTCCCGAATGGGGCAAAGCGATCGTGATGCTCGAACGGATGTTCGGCCTTTATGAAGGGATGACGCTGCCGCTACACAACCGCAGTTTGTGGTACACGGTGGTGTTCGTGTTGATGTGCCATCTGCTGGTGGCACGCGGATATTGGCAGAAAATTTGGGAGCGTGCGCCGGCGTCGGTGCTGGGCGCGGGGTATGCCGTCTGCCTGATTACCGCGATGGTTCTGGCACCCGATTCCGGTAAGTCGTTCATCTACTTTACGTTTTAATCGGAGTCGCGATGCGTTTGTTCTCGCGACCGTTTGCCTTCGTTAGTTGGCAAAATGCGCGCACTGTCAAGCTGGTGTCAGTCGCATCGCGGCGGCGCACGGCGAAGCGGGCGGTGATTGCGGGCTTCGCCTGTTTCCTGCTACTTAGCATTGGACTCGGTGTGACCTCCGAAGTCTATCCGCGGATTCGCGATCCGTTCTACGGCGACAAGCTCGTGAAGTTGCAGCCGAAGCTCGGCACGGCTCCGCTCGTCGTGATGCTCGGCACCTCGCGCACCGGTTTCGGCTTCCACGGCATTCAGATCGAAGACACCGTGCTGCGCGAAACGGGCCGCCCGATTGCGGCGTTCAACTACGGCATTCCCGCATCGGGGCCGATCACGCACCTGATCTATGTGAAGCGCCTCATCGAGGACGGCGCGACGCCCGATCTGCTGATACTCGAGATTCTTCCGAGCATGTTGGCAAACACGAATACGGGGCCGCTCGAACGCTATTGGGTGTTCGGCGAACGGTTGACGCACCGCGAAATTCCGCTCGTGGTGCAGTACGGATTCGACGAAACCGAAGTGACGACGCGTTGGCGTGGGGCGACGTTCAACCCGTGGTACGCGCTGCGATTTCAGCTACTTGGCCGCGTCGTGCAAAGCTGGATTCCGTGGCAATGTCGCTTCGATTGGAGCCGTGGCACCGACCGTTGCGGCTGGGGTACGCCACTCCGCGATTTCAGCACATCCGAAGAACGCGCTATCGGGGCGATCCACGCGAAGAACGAGTATTTCGCGGTGTTGCACAACCTGCAACCGAACGGCCACGCGGTGGCGGCACTCCGCGAATTGTTGCGCGTTTGCAAGGAACGCGGCATCGCCGTGAAGCTGTTGCAGATGCCCGAAAGCGTCGAGTTTCGCACGTGGTATTCGCCCGAAGTGAACCGTCGGCTGACGGCGCTGTACGCCGAACTGGACTGCGAAATCATAATGGCGAGCGATTGGGTGCCAGACGAATTGTTCACCGATGGACACCACTTGTTGCGGCCGGGTGCCGAGCGTTTCTCCGAACGATTGGCCCGCGATGTGTTGATCCCGTGGCACAACCAAAACGCGAAAAGAGTAGCGCGTTGAACACGATCTTGCTACGACTGACAACACACTGGCAGTTGCGCACGCCGCACGTCGTGGTGGTACCGACACGCACCGCGAATGTACCGCGCATACCTCGCGCAAGGCGTGCGATTGCGTTCGCAGTGTTTGCGTTTCTCGTCGTGCAACTCGCATTTGCCACGGTCGTGCAACGCGAATGGCTGCCACTGCGCGACCCGTTGTTTCACGAAAAATTCGAACGACTCCAGAAGCACACCGCATTCTGGAACGACGACAAAACGACGTTGCGAATCCTTGCCATCGGCAGTTCGCGGCTACACCTTTCGTTCGATGCGAAGCGCTTGTCGGAGAAATTATCGACCGCGTACGGTCATCCCGCAATCGCGTACAACTTCGGGACGTCGGGTGCCGGACCGCTAACGAATTCGCTGTATCTGAAGCGATGTATCGAGGCTGGGGTGCGGGCCGATTGCATCGTACTCGAACTGCACCCCGCACTGATCGGCACCGGCGATGGCGACTTTTTGCTCGAACGCCGTTGGTTGCACGGGTACCGGTTTCGACCCGGCGAGTGCGAACAACTCGCCAGTTACGGCTTCGCCCCGGAGTATCCGCCGACGTTCGGCGTGAAGGCGTATCTGACGGCCACGCACGCCTACCGGATGCCCGCACTCAACCGCTATGCGACCGTCTGGCTGCCGTGCCCGTTCGGCCTGACACTCGGTGCGCAACACGACGAGTTCGGCTTCGTGCCGGGGATTGAACTGCCACTTCACGAGCGGCCGATTGCCTTCCAACGCACACTCGCACAGTATCGCAACGTCTTCACGGGGTACCGCGTCGGCGGCCCCGGAGCGGCGGCGCTTCGCGATTCGCTCGCGATTTGCAAAGCCGCCGGGCTACGTGCCGCGCTGCTCGTCTCGCCCGAATCGCCCGCGTTCCAACGGCAGTACGGCCCCGACGGCGCGAAACAAATTACCGCGTTCATCGACGAGCTTCGCCGTGAATTTTCTGTCGCGATTTTGAATGCCCGCGATGCGATCCCCGATGGCGAACTCGCTGACGGGCACCACCCGACGCCCACTGGTGGTGCGATCTTTACCGATTGGTTTGCGGCGGAATTTCAACGGATGTGGCAAGCGAACGAGGGCACGCGATGACACCGACGACGGCGACACCCCTGCTCGTACGGCTCGTCAAATCGCTCGCGATTATCGTCGTCGATGTGCCTTCGCGACCGGCGAAACCGTCGCGACGCAAGTCCGCCCGCACGACGGTTCTCGCGTTCGCGTTCGTGCTGCTCGCGTCGAATTTTGGCTTGTCCTTAAGTATGGATTCGCTGTTCGCGCAGATACGCGACCCCGAATATGGGCGGCGGCTTTCGCGCTGGAAAGAGCGTGCGGCGGAGAACCCCGACCGCCCGATGGTACTGTGCCTCGGCAGTTCGCGAACCGCGATGGGGTTGCGGCCGGACATCCCGAATGCGGTGCCGGATCGGCCACTGTTGTTCAACGGTGCAATCGTCGGCAGTGGGCCGGTCATGCAGGTGATGACGCTCCGGCGCTGGTTGCACGATGGCATTCGACCCGATGCCGTCGTGCTGGAATACTGGCCCGCGTTCATGCGCGAAGACGGCCCGTACCTCGAAGAATTGCGGATCGATAAACACCGGTTGCTGAAGCAAGATGTTCCGTTCGTTCGCGACTATTTTGGGGCGCACGAATCGACCGAAGCGACGATGCGGCAAATTCGCCGAAAGCCGTGGTACGAGCATCGGCTACGGCTCGTCAGTCAGATCGTGCCGGGCTGGTTGACGTACGATCGGCGTCTCGATGGCGGCTGGCATAAACTCGATGGCTGGGGCTGGCTGCCGGGCTACGACGAAGACCCGCCGGAGGCCGAACGCACACTGCGGCTCAAGCTGTCGACGGGCTATTACGAGCCGCTGTTCCGCGATTTCTGCATCAGCCCGATTGCCGACCGCGCGACCCGCGAACTGATCGAAACGTGCCAGTCGCACGGCATTCCCGTGTCGTTACTTTGGCTGCCGGAATCGACTGAGTTCCGCAGTTGGTACACCCCAGCGGCAAAGCGGATCGGCGAAGAGTACCTCGCGAAAATTCGTTCGGAATACATTGTGCCGCTGATCGATGCCCGCGACTGGGTGCCCGATCCGCAGATCGCCGACGGCTTCCACATGACGCAAAACGGCGCGGCGATCTTCTCTGAAAAGCTCGGCCCCGCCATCGCCGCCACTCACCGAAATTTCGCGCGAGGCCGCCCGTGATTCGGCTATCGCGCACCCGTCGGGCACGCCGTGCCGTCGGCGTCGCGCTGGCCTGCGTTCTGCTACTGCACATCGGAATGATTGTGGC
>JAYSYI010000352.1:0-14583 GCA_043727665.1 Limnoglobus sp.
TGACGGCTTCCCACTCCTCCTGCGTCACCTCGTACTTGCCGAGGTAGAAATCCTGCTCGATCACGACTTTCGTTTCGCCCTGCTTGCCCGCCCCGCCGCCGAGCCAGCCCGTCCCCTTCGGCACCTTCACGAACTCCATGCCGAGGCTGTTTTTGAAGTCCGCCGGACCAACTACGGCTGCGGGGTAGGTCTTCCCGTCGATGCGAAGGCGTACTTCCGGTCGTGCTTTGCGGAACGCGGCAATGTCCTCTGCGGTATACGTCCGTAATAGTTTCTTCTGGTCCGGCGTCCAAGATTCTTCGTACACGTCGAGTAACCGAAGGTCCGGCATTTGCGCGACTTGTCGAAGCAGTTCGCTGTCGACCGGTATGTAATTGGCAATGACCAATTCCTGTAGGCCCTTCACTTTGGTCACGCCAGCCACCTTGATCCGTAAAGTTACCTTATCGTCGAATCCTTGAGCCTGAAATATGATCCTCTTGACGCGACCATCGAGTGCCGTGAGTTTCTCCGAAAGAACCGGGTCGGGATAGCGGATATACAGAGTTTGAAGTGGTGGAAGTTTTGCTAAAACAGCTAAGTTATCGTCTGTGAACATCCAACCTTGAACATCGATTTCGCGGAGTTCTTTCAGTTCCAGCAGTGGAGCGAACGACATCGCTTTATCATCTTGGAGAATACCGAGATTACGGAGTGACTTACAGTTTTCGACAATCGTCTTTAGTTTATCACCACTGATATAGCTATGGCTGAGAGAAAGCAGCTTCGGGCAGTGCCGCAACGCCTGAAAGCCTGCGGCAGTGAGCTTCTTTGTATCGTTATCATGCAATACAAGTGATGTCAAATTTGGAAATCCGGCAAGCGCCTTCATTCCTGCATCACTGATCGAAGGAGATACCACATCAAAGCCCTGAAGCGATGGAAGTTCACCGACTGCAAGAAATCCTGCGTCCGTCAAATTCGGTTCTTGCTCAAATAAGAGACTTTCCAGGCTCTTGCATCCTTTAAGAAGTACGAGGTCACTATCTCGCAAACCCGTTGCAGAGAAGGCAGCATGGATGAGATGAATCTCTCCTGCGGGAAGGACGGCTCCCTTCTTCAATTCATACGATGGTCCGTCTGCCACCCGAATCTTGAGTTGTCCTTTGCCAATCTTCAGTAGTGCCTCGACCCGGTCGCGGTCGGTCAGTATGTCCGTTTTCTTAGGCTCGGGCTTCTTCTGTGCCACCGCCGTCACCGTCTTGCCGTCGACTTCGATCTTTGCATCTTTGGGTACCTTCACTTCGGTAACGGTGCCATCTTTGTTCGTGATCTTGATGACGATGAAGCCCGCGAGGACGATTGCGATTAGCGCGAACAACAACAAGCCGACGAGGATCGCGGGGAACTTGCGTGGCGGTAATTTGTCGACTTGCGCTTGCGGTTCCGCGGTTTCGGAGTCGGTCGCGGTGTCGATGTCCGCGAACGGGCTGATCTGCTGTACGCTCACCGCCATCGGTGCGTAGATCACGTGCGGGATCACTTCGCCCGGTTTCTGAATCGGTGCGATGATGCCGTCGAATTCTTTCACCACCGCTTGCGCATTTGCGGGCCGGTCGGCTGCGTTCTTGGACAACAATCGGTGAATGAGGGCCGCGAGCGGCTCGGGTACATTCGGGTTCAATTCCCGCACCGGAGTCGGTTCTTCAGTGGCGATGGCGATCAAAGTGCTCATCAGCGTCAGGCGCGCGAACGGCGGTTTGCCCGCACATAAGCGGTACAACACGCAACCGAGGCTGAAGAGATCGGCGCGACCATCGAGCGATTCGCCTTGCGCTTGTTCGGGAGCCATGTACGCGGGCGTGCCGACGAGCGCGCCCATTGCCGTGAGTTCCACACTTTCGGCCCCTTCGACCGGCTTCGCCAAGCCGAAATCGAGAATCTTGACGCGGCCATTCGGTGCTTCGAGCCAGACGTTGCCCGGCTTAATATCGCGATGCACCAAGCCCAATTTGTGCGCAGCCGCGAGGCCGATTGCCATCTCTTTGCCGATACGCATGATCTGCGGAAGTGACGGAGAACCCTTCTTTTTCAGGTATTCATCGAGCGGATAGCCCTGCAACAACTGGAGCGCGATGTACGGCGTGCCATCGATCTCGTCGGCTTCGTGAATGTTCACCACGTAGTCCGAACTGATCCGCGCGGCCGCACGGGCTTCGCGCAGGAAACGATCCTTGGCATTCGCGTTCGCGGCGAACTTCGGCAGCATAACCTTCAGCGCGATTTGGCGTTGCAGGCGTTCGTCGAACGCGAGATACACCGCCCCCATGCCACCGCGACCGAGTTCTTTTTGAATGCGATATTTACCGAGCCGCCCGATCTCGCCCGTTACCGTTGGCGGCGCGAATTGCGGCATCTCGGAATTGGCAACTGGCTCCGCATCCGCCGTTTCTTCCGAAGCGGACGGCAACGAGTCCTGTTGGCTCGCGAGAAATTCGACCGTCGCCTCAATGGGCTGTTTCTGTGACATGGACGTTAACCCCGTTTGCAACTCAACGTACGCAAATAGGTTATCCACAAACGGGACGTGTTGCGAGGGGGAACCCAGCCAGATTACTCTGAACTTTGCAGTTCCCAAAGCTTCGCTTCCAACCGAGGATTGACTCGAACGAGCGGGGCCGATACAAAGTAGCGAATGGGGATATAGCTCAGTTGGTAGAGCGCTTGAATGGCATTCAAGAGGTCAGGGGTTCAACTCCCCTTATCTCCACTCGATTATTGGCACGTTTCCCATCGCGACGATTTCGCGAAGACGAGCTTACTTTTAAGCTTCGATTTGCCATTAATGCATTCCTCGCTTGCGCGTCGGGCTAACAAGCCCGATGCGTAAGCGAGGAAAACCCACAAAACGCAACATGTGATCGCACCAGCCCTCGCCACTACCCTTATGGCTCAATCGCGCGCGGGCGGTATTTTCGCCACAGTTCGTCGACGAGTTTGGCGTACTCTTTCTCTTGGACTTGTCGCGAGAGTTTGCCGCGGATTTCGGTTTGCACTTTGGCGTCGAACGGGCGGGTGCCGCCTTTGTCGCGTTCGACGACTTTCACAAGGTGGTAGCCGGTGGCGGTTTGCATGAGCGCACTCACCTGCCCGGCTTCCATGTCGAGAATCATCGGTTCCATCTCGGTGGGTAGAATTTCACCGCGTTTGGTGCCGATGCCTTCGCCGTTACGAAGGTTACTGTCTCCTTGGCCGTATTTCTTTACTAGCGGTGCGAAATCGTCGCCGGCCATCGCCATCGTCCACATGCCGTCGGCAAATTTCTTCGCTTCCTCCGGGGTTCGGAACCGTTGATTGCTGACGAACAGATCGAGCCACTTGACGCGTTCTTCGAGCGCGAACTCTTTCGGGTTCGCGAGGTAGTAATCCCACAAGTCGTTGAGCGTGATGAATTTGACTTTGTCTTTGAGCGATTGTTCGAGATACATACTCACGAGCGCATCGCGTTCGAGTTGACGGCGCAAACCCTTGTATGTGAGTCCTTGCGAACGCAGAATCTTCGTAAACTCTTCCTCGCTAACGTTCTTACCTTTGCGATATTCGCCGAGACGACGCACGGCGATTTCGCGCGAACTGTCCACGATGTCGTCGATCTTGCTGCCCGCGTTGTTCTTTCGCATCCGTGCGAATAGCTCGGTAATAATCAGTTCGCGTTCGATGAGTTTGCGAAGTTCTTCGCGGTAAATCGACTTTTCTTTGGCTTCGCGCTCTCCGCCGATGAGGTCGTTGAACTGGTCGCCGCGTTGGCGGACCATTTGCCAGACTTCGTCGTCGGTGAGGACGGTATCGGTGCCGATGAACGCCGCCACTTGAATCTGCTTGTCGCGGAACGGCTCGGTCATCGACGTTGTTAGTGCGGCCGACGCCGGTTTGATCGCACTCGCGGCCGGTGCGCTCAGTGGGTCTGGCAACAACGGCAACACCGTGAGTTTGCCTTCGGGGGCTTTCAGCCCATCGGGGGACTGCCCGCGTGCGGTGGCACTCAGCGTCACCCCCAGCGCGACAATTCCGAATGAGCATACCCAACGGAACATCGGTTCGACGGCGACCATGCCCAACCTCCCCAGTCCGGGAAATCCCGCACAACCTGTAGTATCGGCACTTCCCGGCGCGGACCTACACACGAAGTGCATATAACGTACCTGACGAATGTTGCAAGGCGACTCGGTTGCCGAACTCGAACTCACGCTCTCACCCCGGAGACGACCTGATGCGAACGATGTGGCTCGCGCTCTTCGCGCTGATGCTTCCCCAAGGTATCGCGTTTGCGCAAGATGATGGTGCGATTGCCATTGTGAAAAAGGCGATCGAAGCCCACGGCGGCGCAGAGGCCCTCAACAAGACCAAAATGGCCCGCTCGACCGCAAAGGGCAATATGACCGTCAGCGGCCAGGAACTGACGTTCTCCGCCGTCGCCGTCTACAGTGTCCCCGATAAATATAAACTCGAGATTCAAGCGGAAATCAGCGGGTTGAAGCTGACGACGCTGCAAATCCTCAACGGCAAGAAGACGAAAATCAAGACGATGCTCGCCGGGACGGAACAGCCTTCGAGCGACAAAATGAAGGAAGAAACCATCCAGGCCGGGCTGCTACAAGAAGTGACGACGCTGACGCCGTTGCTGGATGTGAAAAAGTACACGATTAAGATGGAGAAAGACGCCGACGTCAAAGGCACCTCCGCAAACGTCGTGCTCGTCACGGGTAACGGTGTCGTCGATGTGCGATTGTACTTCGATGCGAAAGTCGGCAACCTGATCAAGACCCAGCGCAAAGGCATCGCACCCGGCCCCAGTGGCGTCGTCGATGTCGTCGAAGAGACATTCCTGAGCGAATTCAAAAAAACCGACGGCGCGTTATTGCCGACGAAAGTCGTCGTCGAACACGACAAGAAAAAGTTCATGACGATGACCGTCACCGAAATGAAGTTCCTCGACAAAGTCGAAGCGACCGATTTCAAGACCGACGACTGATTTGTATTTACCCAACGGGGTTGCATCTGATAGCCCAGGGTTAGACGTTTCGTCGTACCCCTGGGTGGAGATGAACCCTGGGTGTACCATTTAGGACTTGCGATGCCTCCCGTTGTTATCATTGCGGATCGCCGCGACTCCGGCCAAACCCTGGCCGCCGTGTTGAAGGAACGCCTCGGCATTACCTGGACGCAGGCGCGGCGCGTCGTCGAAAGCCGAAATGTCCGCGTGAGCGGGCAGATCGTTGCCGACAGTACGTTTCGCGTGAAGGCGGGGAAGCGGATCAGCGTGCCGCCGGGTGTCGTCGAGGCGAAGCCGAAATCGGCGATACTCGAAACGCCCAAAGTGAAAGTGAAAAAGAAGAAGGAAGACCCGAACGCCGAGCCGCCACGGGTAAAGAAACTCGTGAAGTCGGCGGCCAAGATCGAGCGAATCGTGCCGCGGGTGCCGCATGATCCGTCGATTCCCGTGCCGGAAATTCTCTACTCCGACGATACCGTGGTGGTCGTCATCAAGCCCGCCGGGTTGACGACGAATCGCGACGAAGACGAAACCGAAGAGTTCGGCGAAGGCAAGCGTTTCCTCCCCGCCACGCTCGCCGACCTGCTGCCGATGATGCTCGGATTGCCCGATAAACCGGTGTTCGCCGTCCATCGCCTCGACCGCGACACCAGCGGCATCCTCGTGTTCGCCCGGACCAACGCCGCCGCCAAAGACCTCATGGAGCAGTTCCGCAAACACACCACGGAACGGCGTTACACCGCACTGGTTCGCGGCGTACCCAAGAACGGCCGCATCGAATCGCTGCTCGTTCGCAACCGCGGCGACGGTCGCCGTGGCAGTGCGAGCGAACCCGATGCCGATGGCAAAAAAGCGGTGACATTCGCGAAAGTGAAGGAAGCGTTCGGCGACTATTCGCTCGTCGAATGTCGGCTCGAAACCGGCCGTACGCACCAAGTCCGCATCCACCTCGGCGAACGCGGCACGCCCCTGTGCGGCGAAAAGATCTACGACCGCCCACTCAACGGCAAGCCATTCCCCGACGCTAGCGGGGCCACCCGCCCGATGCTGCACGCCGCCGTCCTCGGCTTCACGCACCCCGAAACCGGCGAAGTCATGACCTGGGAAACGCCGCCACCAAAGGACTTCGCAGAGTTGCTAAAAACCTGGCGCACGCCTGAAGTACCTGCGTAAGCTGCGATTTGGCACAGACATCTGCTTGGGGCAGCGAGATTGACGATGGTGATCTTACTTCACGGCACTACGAAACGACGTGCCGAGCAAATTATGGCACAAGGACCAAATCCGGATTTCATCGAACCGGGTACCAAGTGGCTGAGAGATTCTCGACGTATATTGAAAGCGGCCCCTTTCCACTTGGCACTCCAGAAGAGTACGCCCGACGGAAATCAGCAGGATTCCTGAACGAAGGCGGGCCTGTTATACTTCAAATAGAAGTTCCAGACACGATAATTGCATTGGCTACTGATGATGTTTACTTTCCTCTTACTCAGGGACTCGTTCAATTCGACGTTGACGCGGGGTTGGAAGAGTTGCGAAAAGAATGGCCAACGCTTCGGAAGCAAATTCTACTGGTAAGTGAAATATGAATATCACTCAAGATAAGCTCACTCCGCACACCAGTGCGGAGACTTTCCATCGAATTTTGTTGCAACCTGCAGGCGGTATCGTGGGACTTGTCGATGAGTTGCTAGAAGCCTCGTTGGAAGGCCGTTATCAACTCGACTGGCAGGATGATCGTTGTCGTGTTCGATTCTTCGATGGCGATTGGAAAGACACAATCGATGTCCCGATGCGCAAATCGGTTTTCCGGACCATCCTCGCTCGTATCGCCGCACTTTGTAACGAGCAAGCTCTCGTCGCGATTTCACCATACGGTGGGGAATGCGATTTGTCTGTTGGTGGGAACTCGTTGTTACTCCGGGTCGCGTTCATGAACACTCCTGAAACGCAAACGTTGGAACTGACTTCGCATCGCGGCGAAACGAGCTAATGATTCAGGTGCAAAACCGCCCGTTACGCCCATGCGCGGAAGTCAATTTGCTTCGTTTCCGCGAGATCGACTTCCTCGTCGCCTAATAGAAATTGTTTGCCGCCGTAACAGCGGGCGGGTCCGTCTGCGGGAATATGATCGGTTTCGATTCCAAGGCTAAAACCGTCGCTTTGGCCGGCGATGTGCGGGTAGCACATTGGCAAAATGGCGTCCCACTCGGTGGCATCGGAGAGGCGGATTCGTGCGGGGCGGAATGCGCAATCGAGCACGTTGATGGCGGGGCGGATCGTCAATTTTCGCAAATGTTCGAATGGAATCCAGACGTAGCGCTTACCGATGAACGCTTCCAGCACCGATGCGAATCGGTCGTCGATATCGCGCAGGCCGTCGAATTCGCGGCCATCGATGTGTCCGATGAGGTGCGGGCTGCTGCCGTCTGCGCGATCTGTTTTGTCGGCGGCGGCTTCCATTTCGCCGTTTCGCAAACAGCGAATCGCCTGCCAGCGTCGTCGGGCATGGTGCGGCATATCGAAGAGAAACTCGGGTCGCTTGCCTCGGGCACGATCGTTGGCCGCCCGCAAAATCTGCCGAAACCGTCGGCGTGCCACCGGCCATTCAGCATCCGCCGATTCGACCGCTTGCAGTTCGCGCCAGACATCCGGATAACGCCCGTCAATTGCGAGCAGTTCGACGTGAAGTAATAACAGCGTCGCGTCGTTTGGTGAATCGAGCAACTGCGTTTCGACGATCGTCAGCGCGGCGTGAAGGTCGGCTTCCGCCAGGGCTTCGGGTACGGTCATGGCCAATACTTCCTCGAAATGCCATCAGTGTATCGCTGCGAGGCGGTCGAGGAGTGGGTCGATGTCGCTTTGCGTAACGCAGCCCATGACGGCGAGTTGCACGTAGTTGCGTTCGGCGAGGTAACCACTTTGCCCGGCGACGAGGTAACCCCAGGCGCGGCACATCGCGACAAATGCGGCCGTGGACATCCCTTGCGGTGGCGCGAATGTCACGATCGACGGGTTCGCGATTGCGGCAGGGGCCATCGGTTCGAAACCGGCATCGATGAGGCGGTTGCGCATGTACTTGCCGAGTTCGGCGATATGCCGAAGGCGGGCGGCCAACGATTCGGGCGACGCAAAGACATCGAGTGCCGCATCGAGGGCTCGAATGAGCGGCGAGGGCACCGTGAACCGCGGGCCGGTCGTTGTCAGCGCGGCCGAAATGTCGAAATACGTCGGGATATTTCCCGCGTCGAGGTGCGCGAGGTCGTTCGGATTCGCGAACACGAACGCGATACCGGCGTAGCTGCCGATCGCTTTCCCCGATGCACCGGTGCCCAAATACACGCCGCTTAGGTCGACGGGAACCGTCGCCATGCTGCTGACGCAATCGACGATGACGCGTTGGCCGTACTTCTTCGCGATTGCGACGAGACCCTGAAGATCGTTCAAAACGCCGGTACTGGTTTCGTGATGCGTACCCCAAATCCAGCCACCGGGCGGCATGGTTTTCAGCGTCGCTTCGACTTCGTCCAGATGCCACGCATGGCCCCAGTCCCAGTTCAACACACGCGGACGCAACCCCCAGCGATTGGCTTGTTTCAGCAAACGCCCGCCGAATTCACCCGTTACGAGTGAAAGGCCGTTATCGGCTTGCGGATCGGCACGGAGAGTGGCCGCGACGGCATCGTTAGCGAGCGTGCCACTACCAACGAGCATTGCGGCCGGTTTGCCGCCGACCATCGCCGATAGCCGACCGCGTACGCGTTCGAACAGCGGCAGGAACTCGTCTGCGCGGTGGTACATGATCGGTTCGTGGAACGCCGCCGTGACACGTGGTGCCAGTGCGACCGGCCCCGGTAGCAAGCAAATCGGCGCAACGGCTTCCAGGGTGGCCACTTGCGGTGCGCGTTCGCGCGTCGCAGACTTGCCATTGGTGCCTCGGTGTCCATTCAGTGTTGCAGTCAACGGTTCGTCCCCCTAACCATGTCCGCCGGTTCGGTTTCCATACGATTCAAGCGTTTTTTCCAGAGTAAAATCAGTCGGCCCATTTTCGCTTCGAGCGACGGTAGCGGTAGCCACATCGGCACGAACTGCGCACGGCCAGTGCCCACGGCCGGCCCGAGCGGCACAAAACCCAAGTGCAGGTACAACGCCTGCTGTTCGACCACACCCGAAATCACAAAGTGAGTGTAGCCATGACGTTTCGCATCTTGGTACAACGCCCAGACCAACCCCGACATAGCGGGCGAATTTCGCTCGTCGGGTTCGACGGCCAGTAGGCGAATCTCAACGGGACGCACCCCCGGTAGGTTGAGGATCGATGCATCGGGCAATCGGTCCGCAATCGAAAACGGCGGGGTATCGTGAGCAGATAACATGCCGACGACACGGCCTTGCTTCTCTGCAATGAGATAACGGTTCTTTTCGTGAAACTTGTCGATTAAAAGGCCATTTCCGCTATCGGGATGTTGAGGAATTTCCCGCACGAACGTCCGATAGTTCAACTCGTGGACCGCAGCAAAATCCTCGTCGGATTCGGCGTACCGGAATTCGTAATTTCCGAGACGGAGCATCTCGAATTCCTCAAAGGGTGGCACGGGCGGTTCATGTGTTGGGCTTCCTACCCCCTGTCGCTTCAAAGCAGGCTGACCAGATAATATAGGTAAAACTTACAAGCCTTGCGCTGCCTTGACAAGAACGATTGGGTTGAAGGTATTGATTGCGGATCGCGAAAGTTGCGATTGTGTCGAATTTTGCGCGGTTATCGCCCTCGAACATGTTGGCAGGTCCACTTTGACTTCAGTTTGGCAGTCCGATTATACCCAGAAGCTGCCAAAGCCCCTAATCGCAGATGGGTTTAGCCGCGACGCGCAGTCTTCGGAGCGGAACGCGTGCGCGTCACCGTCTACGCGCTCCGCTACGCTGAGCCTGCGCGTCGCGGCTAATGGAACCAAACGGGGTCGCTCTGCAATAGAATGGCATTGGCGAGTGCCGTTCTGCCGAAAAGGTCCACTGAAACTTTGGAATCATGCCTGAAATTCTGATGCGACTGCTTCCGATGATGACCGGCAATGGCCCCGAACAGATGGCCGCCGACGATGCGATGTTGTCCACGGCCGTACGCGGCGATGCGTCGTTGCGGTTTTATTCGTGGTCCGAGCCGACGCTGAGCCTCGGCTATTTTCAGGCGGCGTCCGCGCGGTTGTCGCACCCGAATCTGGCGTGGGTGCGGCGGGCCACCGGCGGCGCAGGCATCGTTCACCATCACCCGTACGAACTCACGTACTCGCTCGCGCTGCCACCGGGCGCACCGTGGCAAAATGGCGAATTGTGGATTTGCCGCGTTCACCATATGTTGCAAACGCTGCTGTTGCGAAACGGCGTCGTTAGTCATGCGGTACTGTGCGGCGAAGAAAAGAAGCTCGGCGAAACGCTCTGTTTCCTGCATCAAACACCAGGTGATCTACTTGTGGACGGCCGTAAAGTCGTCGGCAGTGCGCAGCGCAAACAGAAAGGCGCACTCCTCCAGCACGGAACGATCTTGCTCGGCCGCAGCCCATTCGCCCCGGAATTGCCAGGGATTTTCGAACAATCCGGCGCGAACGTGACGGCCGAAACGATCGCGGGAAATTTCCCGCAACAGTTCGAGATGGCTACCGGCTGGAAACTGCAACCGGGCGATTGGACGGCACACGAACGCAAAGAGACCGAACGCATTCGCGCGGAAAAGTACGCCCACCCGGATTGGAACGCGAAGCGGTAGCTGGCTTTTCGTGCGTCGATTCCCCCCGACGCGATTCGCGATGGAATTTTGGGAAAATCGTGAATTTTCGAAGTGTGATCGCTTATCTCTCGTATAGCGTCTATACTCGCCATAAGATGTTGGCGAGTGGATGTTCCGTTAGTACGGTTCAATCAGTTGGGTATGGAAGACTGCGTAAGATAGACTCTCGCTCGCCACTATGAAACGAAATTGCCGCTCGCTTGAAAACCACTGACGTACGACCCCTGGAATTGCATCCCATTTTGGTAGCCACGTTGCCATCGGGGCGAAATGCCCTTCCGACGACGCCGACTTCGGATCGACCCGTCGATTCGCAAGCGTGGACGATTGCGGCATCGTGTGCCCGCGAATGCCCCGAACGATTCTGGGTGTCCCACGACGCCGATGAGGCGATCGAGCATTTCCTACACACCGTCTACGCCCCGCTCATTACTCACGGCGAACGTGTGCTGGTCGTCGCCTCCACGGTGGCGTGTGCGAATCGGCTCGTCGAACTTTGCGGGCCGAAAGCGATCCTCGCATTGCCGACGGATGCGGATTCGGGAGGCACGTCGCACGCCATTGTCGCCACAACGACGAATCGTCTGCGCACGGAAATCGCATCGCGGCACGCGACGATCGCCGAACGCCTTGCGAAATTCGCGGTGGTGGCTCCGATCTGGGATCGTGTCGCGCAACTATCCGAAGCCCATGTCGCAGCGAATGACGACTGCCAGCGATGGATGGCCGAGCGCGACGCGATTCCCGATGCCGTGCGTGCGGACGCCGCACAACCCGATTCGCCGCTGGGTATCGCTTGCCGCGATGCCAACGCCGCGACTATCGATAAGACTGCACGCCTTGCCAAGATCGAAAGCGAACTGCACAAATTGCACGAAGAATGGAAGCCGATTGCGGCGCAGCTGGAAGCGAAGAAGGCGGGCCGCGTACTTTCGGGTTCGTTCTGGAAAGCGCTGTTCTCCGGCGACTCCGCCGCGCACGCCGCGGAACTCGAAGCGAAAATTCACGCCGCCGAACAGGTGCTCCGCGATATCGACGCCGAGGGCATAGTCCCTGCCAGTTGCGTGCCGATCGAAGCCGAGATGGCCAGACGGCTGAGCGCGTGCGATGTCGAACTATCGGCTGCAAACGAAAGACGCAACGCGATCGAGATCGAACGGAAACACGCCATCGCCACGATCGCCGAACATGGCGTCCCCGATTCGCACGAAACTTTTGCCAGCGAACATGCGGAAGCGTACGCGGTTCATGCGAATTCTGAACGAAATGCGACCGATCTCGAAGCGGAGTTGGCTGCTGCCGTTCAACGCGAACTTCTCGAATATCGCATCGTCGTTGGCACGACAAATGCAACGAATTTCAACGATGACCCCGCCATTGTGGCGGGCGGATTCACCCGCCTCGCGATTTGTGCGGCGGAAACTCTCTGCGAAACCGATTACGCCCGACTTTCGGGCTTCGCCGCCAAGCAACTTCTGCTCGGCGACTTCACTCCTCGGCTGCCCGTCGACCACCAAACTATGCACGGTACTCACACGAACGGTTACACGAAATCTCACACCAACGGGAAACCGGTTGCTCAGGCGACCGACTTCGCGATGAGTCACTGGCGTTCTGCCTATCAGCCCAGTTGGTTCTACGAAGCGGATCGGCTCGTCATTCGCTTGGCCACGCCATCGCTGACTCCGTCGCCGCTGATTTGCGAACCGCTACTCGACAAGCCCGAAGTCGAAGTTCGCTTTGGCACCACGACGCAGGGCGAATATCTGCCCGTGGAAATCGCGTTCCCTGCCGCATTCCCGCCCGCCGAAGCCAAAGCCCTCGCTGCCCGCGAACTCGGCGAAACGCGCCTGACGCCGAACGGTACTTGGCACTGGCACGAAAACGGTCGGCTCATCGCCTGCTGGCCGATGCCCGATAAAGCTACTGGGCCGTGGGTCGAACTCGAAGCGGGCGTGAGGGAATGGGTCATTGCGAGCAACGGGTTACCAACGACCGCCGCCGTGTCGTTCGACCCCGCCGCAGGTTGGAATCGCGACAAAGCCGAAGCCTATCTCGAACGCAACACCGCCCATCTGCGAACGATCCGCGCCATCGTGCTACCAACAGTATCTGCACCCGCAAGTCCGGAACCCGTCATCATCGCAGGGTGATACGAAAAAAATCGCGCCGTGACACACGGGTGTCTCGACGCGATGAGCGATGACATTTTTTTGGCTTACGAAGCCGCAGTCGGACTGATACGCGAACCGACGTAGCTAAAAGTTTGGCTCGTGCTGGTACCCAAAGAGGTGATCGCAACGAGACAGACGACGATGATGAGTGCCAACATGACGGCGTATTCGACGGCGGTCGGCCCGTCTTCTTTTTTCAAAAACGCAACCAACGGACGCAGAAATCGATTCATACAACCTGAGGGGGTTAACTCGATGACTCGGGTGTCACCAGCCCCGGTGTCATCGAAGACGGGGATGGGGTCTCCGCTTTCACGGCTACCTCATCCCCGTCGTCTCAAGTTTTAGCCAGACTCTGTAGCTTACGAAGCCGCAGGAGCCTTGATGTTGCTATTCACATAGCTGAACGTTTGGCTAGCGCTCGAACCCAGGGCAGTGATAGCTGCGATGCAGACGACGATAATCAGTGCGAGCATCACGGCGTACTCGACTGCAGTGGGGCCATCTTCCTTTTTGAGGAAATTGACCATCTTCTTTGCGATCAGATTCATCGGTGCTCTCCGTCAGTGTTGTTCGCAAGCCTCGTGGGTGACAGAGATCAGTCTCCGTCGTTTTTCTACCCCGTGCGTTGCTGACACATGAACCTAGAGCACGATTACAACCGGTGCAAACTGCACAACCGATTTTTTCTGACTTCTCAACCGAGCCGTGTCGATCAGGACACATAACACCTAGAACAGCAGTATGGGCCGGGCGCGCTTTACCTAAACTGCCCGACCGGAAAATTCTCCATCTGGTGTCAGTTATGACGGATCTGCCGAATCGTAAGAGTTTGACAACAACCGCAGGCCCCGGACGCGCTCCCAACCGCGCGATGCTCCGGGCGGTCGGGTTCCAAGACGAGGACTTCGACAAGCCGATGGTCGGCGTGGCCTCCCTGTACAGCGATATCACCCCATGCAACAGCCACCTCGACCGCTTGGCCCGCAAAGCGATCGAAGGCATCCGTTCGGCGGGGGGCGTGCCGCAGATCTTCGGCGCGCCGACCGTCTCCGACGGCATCAGCATGGGCCACATGGGGATGCGCTATTCGCTCGTTTCCCGCGAAGTCATCGCCGACTGCCTCGAGACCGTCTCCGGCGCGATGAACCACGATGGTTTGCTCGCCATCGGCGGCTGCGACAAGAACATGCCCGGTTGCGTCATGGCACTCGCACGCCTGAACGTGCCGGGCATCTTCGTCTACGGCGGGAGTATCCTCCCCGGTAAAGGGCCGGACGGCGAAGATGTCGATATCGTTTCGATCTTCGAAGCCGTCGGGAAATTCCAGGCGGGCACGATCGACGAAAAGAAGCTGCATAAGATCGAGTGCGAATCGTGCCCCAGCGCCGGCTCGTGCGGCGGGATGTACACCGCCAACACGATGTCGAGCGCCATCGAGGCGATGGGTATGTCGTTACCGTTCGACGCAAGTTACCCGGCGATCTCGGCTTCCAAAGAACGCGAAGCCTATCAGGCGGGCAAGGCACTTATCGGCCTTGTGAATGCGAACATCCGCCCGCGGGACATCATCACGCGGAAGTCGCTGGAGAACG
>JAYSYI010000353.1:0-4826 GCA_043727665.1 Limnoglobus sp.
GGGCTAATGGCTGGAATCCCGTTGGGATAAAAACCAAAATCAGGATGACCCGAAAACACCGTCAACAGCAACTTCGCATCACCTGGGGGTGCCCCTACAAAATCCTTTTGGAATGCGGATTGCCTGTGTTTCCAAGGAAAAACGTTCCAACTGGAAAACAGCGCAACTTCGTGACTTGCGTGTCGGGCAAAAAACGTATCGAATCACCCCGCTCGAAGTATATATCGGAACTCAAAAAGTCAGCAAAACGTGCGTGCGCCAGTGGTTTGCCCAACCGAAAGATGTTATCGGCGAAATCGATGACAATATACTCCGGTGTTCCGCCGAATGCGGGGCCGCGTACTCTTCTTCCGATGATCTGCTCGTAATAGGCACCGGCCTCACAGAGGCCATCTACATAAGAAAGTCAGTGCGATTGGTTCTGACCCCAGCAATAGCCGCGCCGGTGCACAAGGAAGAAAAGATGAGCGGCTGATCTGGCTGCACAACACCAAGAGCAGCGTCTTGTTCAAGCGAAAAAAACCGACGAAACAAACCTGTTGCAGGGAATAGTAGGTAGCAGCAATGTTGCCCCGAGGATATCGCTATGCCAAGCAGCCCCATCATTGACGTCGTGGAGCACCTCCGCAAAACCGCATTGCGGCGGCG
Source organism: Limnoglobus sp. (assembly GCA_043727665.1). Taxonomy (GTDB): domain Bacteria; phylum Planctomycetota; class Planctomycetia; order Gemmatales; family Gemmataceae; genus Limnoglobus. The sequence goes on from JAYSYI010000353.1 coordinate 649, forward strand.
GGACGAGGACATGTTGTCCGATGGCCAGCTCATGGATCGATTTGTCGAAAATCGCGATGAGGCCGCATTTGCGGCGATTGTTCGGCGGCATGGTCCGATGGTTAAGGGCGTATGCCAGCGAATCGCCGGACATGGGGTGGATGCCGAAGACGGGTTTCAAGCCGCGTTTCTCGTCCTCGTCCGGAAAGCCGCCGCGGTTAAACCCCGTGAGGCGGTCGGCAACTGGCTCTACGGCGTCGCGTGCCACTCCGCATTCAAAGCTCGGGCCGCTTGCATCAGGGTACACGCCAGAGAAAAGCAGGTGGCCAATATGCCGGAGCCGGTAACTCATTTTCGCGATGATCGGGAAGAGTTGCTGGTGCTGCTGGATCGAGAATTGAGTGCCTTGCCCGACAAATATCGGTTGCCCGTAGTCCTGTGCAATTTAGAAGGCCGAACTCGCAAGGCAGTGGCCGCGCAGCTCAAGATTCCCGAGGGCACGCTTTCGAGCCGACTCGCAACGGCACATCAGATGTTGGCCAAGCGATTGGCGCGGCACGGGCTGGCTGTAACAGGCGGGTCACTGACTGCATTCTTCGCGCAAAATGCGGCGTCGGCATGTGTGCCGGCTTCCGTAGTTTCCTCCACAGTAAAGACAGCGACGCTCGTTGCGGCAAGCAACGGGATGGCGGCCGGCGTCGTCTCGACCAAAGTTGCCGCACTTACAGAAGGAGTGCTGAAAGCCATGTTGATGAGCAAACTGAAAATCATCGCCGTCACGGTGCTGACTTTGTGCGTCCTCGGCACTGGCGCGGGCATCCTCACCCATCTCACAGTGGCGGCGGGACCACAAGAGACGAAGAAGGAACCCACCGCCAAGTCGGAGGCCAAGGCACCCGTGAACAAGGCAAAGCCCAAGGAAGACCAGGAAGTGCTTCTGGGTACCTGGCACATCGTCGAGGCTGTCGCTGGCGGTAAGCATCAAGCCAACGACACGAGTAAGGATCAAATCTGGATCTTCAGCCGCGATAGGCTCGTCATCAAGTACGCCGACGAGAGCAGCCTGGAAATGTCGTATGAAATCGACCCGAAACAAAAGCCCAAAGCCATCGACTTGTCCCCCACGGACGAACGAGAAAAAGGCTCGACCTTCAAGGGGATTTACGAACTCGATGGCGATCAGTTGAAGCTTTACTATAGCCGGAACGTCGCACCTCATGCGGTGCGGCCCACGCGATTCGATCCAGCGAGTGAAGATCGGGGCATGAGATCCTTCGTCCTCAAACGAGCGCCGCAAAAGGCCAAGGCAGATGATGCCAAGAAGCAAATCGACCCTGAAATCCTGGCCAAACTCGCCATCCAGCTCCGCAGTAAGGATTGGGAGGAGAACTCCGCCGCCGTGTTGGCAGTTGCCAAGTTGCTCGCCGCGACGAAGGATGGTGACACGGATTTTGGGGTAATTGTTGAACCTCTTTTCGTCAACGCAGGCTGGGGCGGGGAAGCGGCACGCAATGCGCGCAGCGTAGAGGATTCGCTCGTCCGCATTGGGAAACAGGCGACACCCTACCTCCGGAAGCGATTGGAAGTGGTCGACGCGCACGACCGTCGCGTCGCTGCCGAACTCCTTGTGCGAATCGGTCCGGCGAACGCGGCTCTGGAAGTGCTGTTGCGGCCGCTACTGACGGACCCGGATCACTATGTTCGCAAAGCGGCAATCGATGGGTTCGCTACCCTGGTTTCTCCGTCCAAAGAGGCGGTCGAAGACTTGGAACGTGTGGCGACGAACGATCCCAATCTCGCCCGCCGAGTGGCAGCCCGCAACGCCTTGATCCGAGTTTCCGGTGCTTCGGAGGAACGCGTCCGAGAATTGGCGGCATTCCTTGAGATGAAGGACGAAGGGAATCAAGATGGTAAAGACGCCGCACTGTACGCGGCGTCTGCACTCGCCGACATGGGGCCGAAAGCAAAAGCGGCTGAAGCTCAGCTCATGGTCGCGCTGAAGCACCCGCATCTCCGAAGTGCTGCCGCGCACACTCTTGGGCGAATCGGTGCAAATTCGCCGGAGGCCATAACAGCGCTGATAGATGTGTTGAAGAATGCTCCAGAGAAAGAAGCCCGGCGATCGGCGGCTGGATCGCTAGGCGCGTTCGGCCCGACCGCGAAAGCGGCGATCCCTGCACTGCGTGCGGCACTGAACGGCGACGAGAAAGGTGGCTGGTGGGTGGCGGCGGAAGCTCTCGGCAACATCGGCGGTGCCGACGTTGTCCCCATCCTCACCGAAGCATTGACGAATCCCGACGGTGACATCCGCGTGACATCCATGAGGGCTTTAGGCAATCTTGGCGCTATTGCCAAGCCTGCTCTCATCGCGTTGGAAAAGGCTCATCAGGATGATCCCCGCAAGAGCAACCGCGTCGCCGCAGCCGACGCGCTGCAGAAGATCGAGCGGGCGATCCCGAAGAAGAAGTAGGATCATTTCAGCCGGTGCAGCGCAAGGAAGGAAAACCCGTAAGAAACATCAAGCCGTCTCTCGATCCGTGGAGCGACAACACACGGTAGTGCCGCCGATTGTATTGGATCGATTCGTTCTAGGAAAAACAATCGCCCTCACGATTTCGCGAAGTCAAAAAGTTATTGACGATTTGACGTAAGTCGACTTTTATATCTTGCGCAGAAGTGTCGCCAAATGACATGAAACGGTCGCATCTTGACATGAAACGGTCGCATCTTGACATGAAACGGTCGGTACTTACGGCGAGTGCCGAAACGAGAACGGTCGATCTAACCCCAAACATCCGTTCGAGATGCAGAAAAATGCCCGAAACAAATCAGCGATTTGCGATCAAAAATTGGCAGTTTGAGACGAAAAAACACCCCAAAACACGGTTTTGGAGTGTTCGCAATTCGGACTTACGTCGACTCCGATCCCGTTCTCGCAACGAATTACGCTCGTTTCCACCACCCGAGCGCGAAGAAGGCGGCGCTGGCGATCAGGAAGCCTGCGGCGCGGTCTTGGCGTTGCGGTAGGCGATCGTCTTCCACGTCTTTCGTCGGGTTCGGCTCGATGTGGACGCGGAACCAGTCGCCGAGTTTGGCTGGCTCTTGCCGTGCGGGGTAGTACGTGCCTTTGGCGTCGTCGGCGATCGCTTTTGCCGTCGTTTCGTGCAATTTCGTTTGCACTGGCGTCGGGATGCCATCGGCGCTGTTGGCTTCGAGGAGTTCGCCGTTCGTTCGCAGTAATGGCGACTCGCGGGCCGGGTCGCCGATGCCGATGACGTGTACGGGGATGCCCATTTTGCGGGCCGCGTTCGTGCCGAGCGCCCATTCGCGGTCGTCGGCCGGGTCGTCGGCATCGGTCAGTAACACGATGTCCTGATAGCCGGGAAAGCGCGGGTCGTGCGTATCGGTGGCAGCGGCGAGTGCGGCCCCGATCCGCGTGCCGGAGATCGCATCGTCGGTGGGGCGAATCTCGGCGGGCGGAGCGCGGGCATCGAGTTCTTCGAGCCGCATATTGAGGTGGTCGTAATCGGTCGTCAGCGGCACAATCAGCTTCGGGCGTGCGGCAAACAGCACGATCCCTACGCGGTGCCCGCCCTTCTTTCGTAGCGTGGCGATCAAGTCTTTCGCGCCCGCCACGGCGGCCTCCCAGCGCTGCACCGGCTTCGGCCCCGTTACGTCGTCTGCCCACATGCTGCGGCTAAAATCGAGCACCAACACCAAGTCGCGGCCGACCGCCACGCCCTGATTCTCGCCGATGCCCCAACGCGGCCCGGCTAGGCCCACCGTCAAGCATAGCCACGCGAATGTCATCGCCACGATGCCCCAGAAACGCCGGGGATTCGGTTCGGTTTGAAGTGTGGCCACGGTGGCCGGTTTGCCGAGCGCCGACACCCGCCGCCGGTGTCGCCACGCCGCAAACCACGAGAGAAGGGAGAGCACAACGGGCACGAGCGACAGCCAGAACAGCGACGGCCTGGCAAATCGCACGCCCTTCAAAAAGTCCTTCCCGTCGGCGAAGAAGGTTTGAAATCCAGACGGGAAATCCATCGGTACGCCTTATCGCGGGTAGATCCGCCCGAAGTACGGCACCACGCCTTGGTAGTTCGGGTTGCCGACATCGAAATTCGGCTGCGCGCCGGGGTTGCCGAGCGTGCCGTTACTGATCATCAGGCCTGCTGGCGGTGGCCCCGCAATCCCGG
>JAYSYI010000354.1:0-14528 GCA_043727665.1 Limnoglobus sp.
ACTGTGTTGGCAACTTGTCGATTCGGCTTTATCTCCATCTGCTACAGGATTCGAATCATGCGAAGCGACATACGAAAACCGCGTGGATTCACGCTCATCGAGCTTTTGGTGGTCATTGCGATCATCGCGATCTTGATCGGGTTGCTGTTGCCGGCGGTGCAGAAGGTCCGCGAAGCGGCGGCCCGTACGACGTGTACGAACAACATGAAACAGATCGGCCTGAGCATCCATAACTACGAAAGCTCGTATCAGAAGCTGCCGCCCAGCATGAACAAGCGTGGGTTCACGACGTTAGTGCTGTTGCTGCCGTACCTCGAGCAAGATGCTCTATTCCAAATTTGGCAGCCGAACTTCATCGCACCGGGCGCGAGTTGGTGGGCATCGGCGGCACTGCCCGTGTTCCCGGCTTACGGCGTAACTCCGGCCGTGGGCATACCCTATGCTGCCGAAGGTTCGTTTAAGGGCTTCATTTGTCCCTCGGCAGAAAGCCCCGATGCCGCCGTCAACACGTCCGCGCTCAATAAAGTCGGTGTGGCAGGCAAACACTATCCATCGGGCGGTGTGTGGGGGGCAGCCGGAACGAGCGCAGGCCCCGTCAATAACAGCACGTTCTTTTTCGACCAACCGAACTATCCAGGAGTCGGAAAGTCCGCCAAGACCAACTACCTCGTGAACGTTGGCTATGTCGATGCCGACAACATGGGGAACGATGCGTATATGGGCCCGTTTCAGTACCGTTCGCCGCTTTCAATTTTGGGCGTAACGGACGGCACTAGTAACACGATTGGCATCATCGAATCGGGCGGGGGATACGTGGAATATGCCCCTGGTCACCCTTCGAACGGCTGGTTTCAAGCGAATTATGGTCACGGCTTCACGACGAGTAACTTTGGCGTCTGCCCCTCTTCCGGCACGCCGAACTGCGACATGAGTTCACGCGGTCGTGGCCTCGGCGCAGGTATCCCTGGCAGCCCGCATACAGGTGGCCGCATCAACACGGTGTTCATGGACGGTTCGGTTCGCGCGATCAGCGGTTCGATCGACTTCGGCACCTACGCGAGCCTCGCCGGTGCCCAAGATGGCGACATTGTGACCTTCGAATAATCGGCTTTCTCACAGTTTGACGGAGTAGATCATGCGGAAACGATTCACCACGATCGCGTGTACATTGGCGGTGGCGACCGCTACGGTCGGTTGCGGCGATGGTGCAAAACCCGTCGAGGCCAAATCGGCCCCAAATAGCAATTCGAACAAGTTAAAAACTGCTTCGGTCGGCGTGCCACTGAAATCCACCAGCACGCCATCTCTGGCAACACCCAAAGCCAAAACGATACCTCCGGGTGACCTCGGACAGTAACCGTTTGTTGCGGCGATGCCGCCCCGTTCGGGGTCGCGGAAAATTAGCCGCGACGCGCAGGCTTTGCGGAGCGGAGCGCGTGGACTTCACCCACATCCAGACAATCCCCGGCGAAGTTCAAAACGAGGTATCCACGCGACGAACGTTTCGACGTACTCACTTTGGCCGCGTGAATACGTTCTTGATGTAGTAGGCACACTCCGTGTGCCGTTCGGATGTTGGCAAACCGGCCCGCATCGTCGTATGCCGGCAGTCTCAACGGCACATGGAATGTGCCTACTACATCAAGAACCGTGCTCAATCTCCGAATCGGGGTGACGCGCACGCGCTCCGCTGCGAGGACTCCGCGTCGCGGCTAATTTACATCGGCAACGCCAAAATTTCTTCAGCCGATTCGCGAATCGTGCCGCAGAACCGGGTGAGTTCGAGGTCGTCACCGTCTTTGCCGAATGGCTCTTCCACATCCTCGGCGGTGAACTCGACGCCGAGCAAAAAGTACCCGAGCAGGCAGACGACCGCGACCGCACCGAAGCCGTATTCGCCCGTCAGGAACCACGGTGCGGACAGCAAATAGAATAGCGTGCCGTGGCGGAGGAGTGCGCGATACGACATCGGCACCGGCGACGAAAGGATGCGCTCGCAGGCACCGCAGACATCGGCGAATCCCCGTAAGTGCGGATCGAGCAACAACAAGTCCGCATCGTGAATCTGCTCCGTCGTGCGCCAATTTCGCACGATAATGTGCAGTTGCTGAAGGATATAAACCGGAGCATGTTTCGGCGTCGCCGTTTCGCCTTCAAAGCCGGGTACGTTGGTGAGCATATCGCTGCCGCGAAGGTGAAACTTCAGCGCGAATGCATAGCCGACGATACAGCGCCGGAAACGCAATACCGACTCGTTCGCTTCGAGCGGCAGTGCGGCGACTTTGAGGCACAAACTGCGCGAATCGTTGATGAGTTGGCCCCAGAGTTTGCGGGCTTCCCACCAGCGTTCGTAGGCTTCGCGGTTGCGAAACCCGAGCAGCACCCCGAGCAGAATGCCGTTCAGCAGCGAGATTTCTCCCAACCACTTCGGCAACTCCAGTTTCTGCGCCACGACGATGGCATTTACCAAAACCGTGTACATCCCGATGAGAATCACCGCCGCATCGAGCCGCTTCCAAACCGGCAACGGCAGCCAAATTTGCATGATCCAGTTCAGACGTACACTCACAGTTCGCATCCTCACGCCGTCTTTGGCGATAGCATGGCACAGATCGATTCGCTCTGCGAGATCGACTTACCGAGACGGTCGAATTCTTCGGCATCTGCGGGGGGAAACACGAGCCGCACGACGTCCGGTTCGCCATATGCCTGCAAACCGACGCGACGGGTCTGGAGGTCGTAGACGCCGTAGGCGATATTGAGGTGCGGCCCGAGTCCATGGCGAAACTCGTTTTTCAGTGTGGCTGCGGTCATCGCCGCATTCATAACGATGCTGGTTTCGTGGAGGGCATTCCGGTATCCGGGGAGTTCTTCGACATCTTGCGTGTAAGTCTGCTCGAGCGCGCGGTGGGCCGCCCGAACCGCCACGAGGATTCGTTCGATGATGGCACGCAGCGGGTGACTGGTGGCGAAATCGAGGTAGCGGTGCGGGTGGATAAACGCCTCGACAGCCGCTGCCACCGCCCCGCACGAACTATGCCCGAGCACGACAATCAACTTCAGACTCCCGCCGAGGTTCGACACCGCGTAGTCGAGGCTGCCCAGGCATTCCGCACCGAGGACGTTCCCCGCTACGCGGACGACGAAGAGATCGTTTGCAGCTTGGCCGAAAATCAATTCGATCGGCACGCGGGCATCGGCACAACCGAGCACCGCTGCAAACGGCCGCTGTATTGGCGGTAAACCGTTGTGGTCCGCGAGGCCCAACGCCGACGCATCGAGCCGGACAATGCGCGAGTTCGTCGTGCCTTCGTCGAGCAGCGTGATCGCCGCAAACTCGCGGTTCCCCGCTTCCAGCCGCGCTCGCGCTTCGAGCGCATCGGCGGGGTCGAGTATTTTCGCACGGCCGCTCGTATCGAACCGATAGATGAGATCGAACATCGTGGCCTTCTTTAAATGGCGCGGGCTTCGCCCAGTTGTGGCAGGTCTTCGAGCGAACGCAGTTGGAACAATTCCAGGAAGCGTGGCGTCGTGCCGTAGCGGACTTCGGGCTGCGTGGCGTCGCCGCGCTGGGTGACCGCAATCAACCCGAGGCGAACGAGCCAGCGCAGCACCGATGCGGAATCGGCCCCGCGCGTGGCTTCGACCTCGGACTTACGTATCGGTTGCCGATACGCCACCAACGACAACGTATCGAGTGCGGGTTGCGTCAGCCGAGTTTCGCGCGGCCCGCCGTACAGTTTGTCACGCAGTTTCAGGTACGCAGGCTTTACAACCAGCGCAAAACCATCGCCGATGGGTTGAATCGCGTACGGCCGATTCTGCGATTTGTATTTGCGGGTGAGGGCATCCATCGCGAGCCGAAACACGTCCGGAGGCACGCGGACGGCAGCGCAGAAGGCATCGGAAGTAAGCGGGGCGCTGCCGGTAAACAGCATCGCTTCGACGATCTGTTCGGGCGAAGGCGGTGCCGCTGTCGGGGTCGCGACAACGGGCGGAACGGCTTCGATTTGTGCACGAACCGGTTCCGCGAACGGCGGCGGTTCCGGAGTGAATTCGAGCAGCAAATCTTCGCCATCGACCGACCAGTCCCCGTCTGCAATGGGCAGCGCGGTCGGCAAATCGGGAGTGGCAGGTGCGGACATGCCTTTGGTGTAACCGATTACTCGTGGGGAAGGAAGAACAACCCCGTGACGAAGGTGCCGCCCCACAGAATCGAAAAGAGAATCCCAAGGGGCACATGCAGCTGTTTGTACTGCTTCAGGCCGCTATACAGCATAATCGGTAGCAGAAGTGCCGCGGGTATCGCGAAGCGGAGATGAACGCGAAGCGCATCGCGGGCGGCATCGGAAAAGTGCGCCGTGGTGTCTGCACCGAGCCGCAAAAGCAACTCGAAGCCGACGACGGTCGTCATCGTCAGGATGAAAAACGCGACGTTAATGCGACCGTGCAACCGCTTGTGCTTCATGGCGATGGCAACAATCGACGCGGCAAACAGGACCGTCACGGCGGCGACGAGAATTTTGAGCGTGAGAATGATTTCCGGACCGGTCGGCATCTGCAATTCCTCGCGAGATCGTGGTACACCATCTATAGATAATGACGTCGCGCTTTCCCATAACGGATCGAGAAGGAAGTCACCGGATGACGCTTGGCCCCGCCGACAGCGAAAACATTCCGCAGCGGGCAACCGGGCTGAAGCGGATATTGTACATCGTCGTCGGCATCATTTGCGTCGGGCTGGCCGTGGTGGGGGCATTGCTTCCGGGCATCCCCACGACGCCGTGGGTGTTGCTCGCCAGTTACTGCTTTGCCAGGTCGTCCGCACGGCTCGACCGCTGGTTGCGCAACGCACCGATATTCGGCAAACTCATCCGCGACTGGAACCAATATCACGGCGTCGATCGCCGCCTGAAAATCCGCGTCGTGTTCTTCGTGGTGGTGGTCGTTTCATTGAGCATCACGTTCTCGCCATTACCCGACTGGGTCAAAGTCGTCATCGGCCTCTGGGCGATCATCGGCATCTGCACGATACTCTTCGTGGTGCCCACGATCAAACGCGAGAGCGACAATAGGAGTGCGACATGATGGAAACGTTGACCGAACGGGTCCAGCGCGTGTTGCGAACGGAAGTCGCGGCGGCACTCTTGCTCGATGGAGCCGAACTCGAAGTGCTCGATGTCTCCGATGGCATCGCACGCATCCGGTTCGGCGGCGCGTGTGCATCGTGCCCCGCCACCATCTTGACGCTCATCACCGGCCTCGAAGCTGAACTCCACAAGCACGTCCCCGAAGTCGAGTACATCGAAGCGACGATTTGACCGAGCGAAGACAATTGGGCAACTTGGCAAGCGATGGGTTTACACCCAAGTGACGCGAAGTTACTGTCTCAAATCGCGGGGGCCCCATCCCCAGCGTCCCCAATTTCACAAAGGCTTGCGATCCGTCGCAAGCCTTTGTGAAATTGGCAAAGCCGCTTCCACTCCACTTGGTACGAAGAGTCTCGATGCTCCATGCGTGACGTTTGCGATGGCGAAACTGCCATTGATATGGCCGCATAGATCATGCGGTCGACACAACTTACCCTACCTGGCGATCCGCCGAAACTGCGCCTTCCCGCAACTGCGTTTCAACCGGATACCCATACGCCAATTGTTCGCTCGCCGAGCGCGGTTCCTCGATTGCCTGATGCGGTAGTGGACGATTTTGAAGGTACCGCAGATGGCGGTCAAAATCTCGTTTAGCTATGCGAAAGGATTCTACCATGCGTCACGGATTGATGCGAGCGTTCTTCACGGCGGTCGTCACCGCCCTGGCTGCCACGGCAGCATATGCCGACCAAAATTTGCCCCTCGCGCCACCGTCTGCACCGGCCGTTGCCAGCCTGGCATCGGGTACTTCCGGTTGCAAAAACTGTAACAATGGCGGCCCCGTTGTCGTCCAAGGCGTCGGCAGTTGTGCTCCAAATACCGGGTGTAGCTCGTGCGGGCCGACCGTCAAAAAGTCGTGCTTCAGCAACTACCTTTACGGTACCGCGACGCCGATTAGCGGCGGCTGTTTCGCTGCGACCAACACAGCGATCTTCGGTTCGACGAAGTCGTTCTTCAACCCGTGCAACTCGTGTGCAGATAACGGCGGCTGCGGCAAAGGCAGTCGTACGCCCTGTTCCACGCCCATCTACGGGCCAGCCACGCCGGGATCGCTGAATAACTGTACACCGTTCTCGTACACGAACAGATAGTAGTGAATTGCGGAGTTGGGAATTCGGATTGCGGAAAAAACCATCGGTATCGCGTCGGGCTAACAAAACTGTTAGCCCGACGCGCTAGCGAGGTAGGGACGTGCGAGACGGAAAACTACTTCTTCAACTTCTTCACCCATGCGGTCACAGCTTCAACGTATTCGGGCGAACCGGTCAGTGAGAAAGCATGTTTGTCGAATGTCACCTGAGCGGTGCCACTGTATTTCTTTGCCTTCACATCTTCGGCCATCACCTTCCGGATCACATCGTAAAGCTCGGCCGGATCCCAGTCGCCGAAGTGTTGCCTGGTGAATGCGACCGCCACTACCGTTTCCTTGACAGCAGGTGCGTGCATCCCTTTGCGTAGCACGAGAATTTCTTGCTCGAGTGCTGCGATCCGAGCCAGAAACTCCGCTTCGGTCTTTGTGCTGTTCCCTTGAGGTCTGCTTGATGGATCGATGATGGTTGGCACCATCGCGATCTTCGGTGGCACGGGAGCAGCCGGTGGGGCGGGCGGTGCGACGGTTTCTACTGACCTCACGGCATCTTTGGCATAAAATAAGTTTAATAACCGACGTTGCCCAACGGCGTCGTCGGCGGATGGCCAGCGGAAGACGAGAGTTGGCGTTGGCACTTTTTGGCCGATTAAGTGGTCATTGATCGTGACTTCGCCGATGAAACTCCAGCCAATCTTTTCGCGGTCTGCGAGAATCGTTTCGAACTCCTTGCGAGAGATCCCCTTCTGTAGCGGAATGTACTCGAATTGAGAGTCCTGCTCCTTGCGAGCGTTGTCCAATACCGTCACAACCTTCGCGACGTATGCGGCGGCTTGATCGCTTTTGACCCTTGCTTCCGCCTCGGCTTTGAACAAGTCTGCTCTCGCCTTTTCCAGATTGGTTTTCAGTTGCTCGACGGTCTCCGCTTTCGCTGTCAGCGGCTTCGTATCGGCACCCGGCACTTGTGCCGTTGCCGCGCCGTACCAGCCGCCTCCGACGCTCATGCCGATGCCGCTGGCGACCAGCACCCCGGCGGCGAGTAGTTTGAATCGAATCATCATGCCTGTCGCTCCATACGTGAGAATGAGAACCGAGCTGGGAACCGCGACACCGTGCGGAAGTAATGTCAGCGTGCGTGCGATCAGTGCCGCCGGTGCCAGCGCGACACTGCCGGTGACTCCGCCGAGCGCGAGGACACCCGCACCGAAACCCCGCTTCGCGAGGCGATCCAACATCGTTTGTTTGGCCCGCGTCAACCGTGCGGAGAACGTGCCGAGTTTTTGGCCTAAACTGGCCGCCACTTCGGTACACGCACGCCCTTCGATGCAGCAAAGCACGAACGCCAATCGCTGCGATTCGGGGAGTTTCTGCACCTCCTCCGCCATCGCCGCGAATGCCGCCTCCCACGTCGAATCGGCAACGGGCCGATTTGCTTCGGGTTGGGCACTCGCTTTCTCGCGCTTCGCCCTGCGGATGTTTGCGCGTTGTGCGTTCTTGCACACGCGGAACGCCACGCCGTGCAACCACGGGCCGAGCGGCGCACCGGGCCGGATCGACTTTACCGAGCGAGCCAGCGTGAGGAACGTCGCCTGGAAGGCATCGTCCGCGTCGGCATCGTTCGGCAGTAAGTTCCGGCACTGGCCCCACACGAGCCGACTGTACCGCGTCACCAGTTGCGCGAACGCATCGTCATCGCGTTGAAGGACGTAACGCTCCAGCAAGTCCGCATCGGGGACTTCGGCCATCAGCAACCGCACCACACTGGGTAGTTGAGATCGTCGCACGTCGTCTCCTTCACCCTAGATTGTTCGCGGAGAGGGAAGTTCTGCATAAACCTTTCCCCAGAGTTTACGCGATGTATGGATTGAACGCTTGCGCCAAGCTGCACCGTAACCTCCAGGTGATGCGAAGTTGCTGTTGACGGTATTTTTGGTTCATCCCGGTTCTGGTTTTTATCCCAACGGGATTTCAGCGATTAGCCCTGGGTCGCGGCTTCCGCGCACCCAGGAACCCCGCAAATTGCCCCGACCCCGAACGGGGTCGTAGCGGCCCTCTCCGGCGTGCGGAGTGCAATTTGAGGTGGCCGATTTGTTCGTAAATATCGTTGCGAACGATGCGATGTTGCCGCTACGACCCCTCTTGGGGTCGGTGGAAATTCGCTCGTACCCCAGGTGCGCGGACGCGACCTGGGGCTAATGGCTACAATCCCTCCGGGATAAAGATAAACCGAAACCACTTGAGCATTGATGGAAATCGGCTGTTTCGCCGTTCCAGAAACTGGTACTGCAAAACCACGGAAATTCGAAGAAAAGACCAACTTCGCGTCATTTGTCCGTAACCCTTCCGTCTCATGAAGTCGCCGATGTGTTATCAGTCTTTTCGGGTTTGCCCCGGATGGGGCTACGGAATGTCGCCACGGGTGAAGTGACACTCGACAACGTCGAGTGGAACGCAACCCGTGGAGGAGCTTGCAAATGGAAACGGCTTCTTCGGCAGGAAGTTCCACGGGTTCCGCTTCGCTTTACCCGTGGCGACATTCCACTGCCCCTCCGGGGCGTTCTGATGGTTATCCGACTCGGTTTTGTAACCCGTCTTCACCAGGCGGAAAGGTTGCGCCGCACCAAGTCCCGCCCGTAATATAAAACTGCAATTGGCTCGCAGATCATTTGGGACGGATACCATGAAGATTGTTGTACTCGGTGCGATGGGGCAACTCGGTCGGGATCTCGTGCCGCTGTTGCCGGGCGAGGTGATTCCCGTCACGCGGGCGGATGTGGATCTTTCCGCACCGGGTGCGATTGCGGCGTACATCGAGCGCACCAAGCCGGACATTGTTATTAATTGTGCAGCTTACAACCTCGTCGATAAAGCCGAGGCGGACCCGATGGCGGCGTTCGCGGTCAATGCGTGGGCGGTGCGCGAACTCGCGGAGGCTTGCCGCGATGCGTATCTCGTTCACGTCAGTACGGACTACGTTTACGGCCTCGAAGACAGCCGCCAGACGCCATACCGCGAAGTTGATGCCCCCGGCCCGGTGAGCATTTACGGCCTGAGCAAATTGAACGGCGAATACCTCGTTCGCGCGATCGCACCGAAACACCTCGTCGTTCGCACGTGTGGCCTTTACGGCGTCTGGGGCACCGGCGGCAAGGGCGGGAACTTCGTCGAAACGATGTTGCGCGTAGCATCCCAAGGCAAGCCGATGCGCGTGGTCGACGACCAACGTTGCACGCCGACTTCGACTCGCGATTTGGCAGCGATGATAACGGGGCTAATCGGGTGCAACGCGACGGGGTTGTATCACGCGGTAAACGCGGGCGATTGCACGTGGTTCGAGTTCGCGACCGAGATTTTCTGCCTTGCGAATCTCCGTGTCGATTTGACGCCGATCCCATCGTCGGGTTACCCCACACCGGCGAAGCGACCGCCGTACAGCGTGCTGAATACCGACAAACTCCGCTTAGTCGGCCCCGCGCCCCGCCACTGGAAAGACGCACTCGCGAATTACCTGCGCGAGCGCCAACAGAGAAATGCTTGACAGTTGCGTTTCGAACGCTAATAATTCATGAGACGCAATCTCAATAAGACTTGCCGGGACGACGTATGCTCCTGCCTTTGGATCTATTGCGAGCGGGTGAGTGGGCCGACATCGCCGAGGTGTCCGGCGAGCCGGGCTTCGTGAATCGGCTGGCCGAATTGGGTCTTCGCGAAGGCTCGCGGTTCTGCGTTGTACAGCCCGGCATTCCGTGTTTGTTGCAATTGAACTCGTGTCGCCTCTGCCTTCGCGGTAGCGAAACGACGCAGATCCTCGTCCGCCCCGTCAGTGGGCCGGTTTCCTGATGTCGCTCACACTCGATCGGGTTCTACCGGGGCAATTCGTCGAAATTACCGCCATTGCCGGGGAACCGGGCCTCGTTCAGCGTCTGTACGAACTCGGCTTTTGCGAAGGCGAACGGATCGAGTTTCTGGGCCGCGCGCCACTCGGCGACCCCATCGAGATCCGCATCGCGAATAGCCGGATCAGCCTGCGAAAAGTCGAAGCCGCCGGCATCACAGTCCGCGTCGTTTAACCTTCCTCAACCCGATCGCTCCATGCCTGTTCCGCCAATCGTTGTCGCCCTGGTCGGGAACCCCAACGCGGGGAAATCGACCTTATTTAATGCTCTTTCGGGGCTGCGGCAGCACGTCGGTAACTACCCCGGCGTGACCGTCGAGATGAAAAAAGGCGACTTCGTCGTCGATGGTCGCCGCGTCGAACTGATCGATTTGCCCGGCACTTATAGCCTGGCGGCGCGTAGCCCCGACGAGATGGTTGCGGTCGATCTGCTCCTCGGGCGGCAACCCTCCGAACCGAGACCCGATCTCATTATCTCGGTCGTCGATGCTTCGAATCTCGAACGGCACTTGTACTTGACCACGCAACTCATGGAACTTGGCGTTCCGGTCATCGTCGCGCTGAACATGATCGACATGGCGAAGTCGCAGGGCATCACGATCGATGCGGAGCGTTTGGCGAAGTCGCTGCAAGTGACGGTCGTGCCGATTCAGGCGAACGCGGGCACGGGCCTCGACAGTCTGCGTGCGGAGATCGTCCGTGCTGCGAATGGTGGCGTCGCCCCCGCGGCGAACTTGTTGCCCGAGCCGATCTTGCGCGAGAGCGAGGCACTGCACGGCTCGCTGAACGGCGAGATTCCGCAGTTCCTGGCACGCCGTTTGTTGCTCGATGTGGGCGGTTATACCGAACAATGGCTGACCGCGAAACGGGGCCCCGAGTGGCATCAAACGCTGCTCGACGCGCGACAACGTCTCAGCGAAAGCGGGTGCCCCGTGCCCGCCGCCGAAGCGAAAGCCCGTTACGCCTGGATCCGCGCTGCGACCGCGGTGGCCGTCACGAAACCGGCGATCCGCCCCGTGTCGACGACGGATCGCCTCGATACGATTCTCACGCACAAACTCTGGGGCACGCTCGTCTTTCTGGCGCTGATGTTCGCTGTGTTTCAGGCAATCTTTGTCGGTGCCGAACCGCTGATGGGGGCCATCGACACGGTCACGAAGTGGCTCGCGTCGATCGTCGAAGGCGTGCTTCCCGTTGGGCCGTTCCGCTCGCTTATCACCGATGGCGTCATCACCGGCGTCGGTGGCGTGATCAAATTTTTGCCGCAAATCTTGCTGTTATTCGCCTTCATCGCGTTCCTCGAAGACTGCGGTTACATGGCGCGGGCGGCGTTCCTCATGGATAAAGTCATGAGCCGCTGCGGCCTCAGCGGCAAGTCGTTCATCCCGATGTTGTCGTCGATTGCCTGCGCGATTCCCGGCGTGATGGCCGCGCGCGTGATCGAGAACCGACGCGACCGCATTGCCACGATCCTCGTCGCGCCGCTGATGAGTTGTTCGGCCCGCTTGCCGATCTACGGGCTGATGATCGGTGCGTTCCTGACTGTGGGCCGCCCGTTCTGGCTAAAAGGCTTCACGCTGTTCATTATGTATATGATTGGATTCCTCGTCGCGCCGATCGTGGCACTCATCCTGAAGCGCACGCTGTTACGCGGGGCGACGCCGATCTTCGTGATGGAACTGCCGACGTATCGGCGTCCGTCGCTGAAGGCGATCTTGCGGCGAATGTTCGATGCGGGTTGGGCGTTCGTTCGTCGTGCGGGCACGCTGATCCTGGCTTCGATGGTCATCGTTTGGGCGCTGTTGTACTTCCCGAATACCGACGAAAACGGGCAGAAGTACGAAGACCGAATTGCGGCCATCACCGAGAAAGCCGAAACTGCCGAGGGCGAAGAGGCGAAGGCCGAGGGCGAGAAGCAGGTCAATGCGTTACGCAGCGAATGGAAGCGGACGTCCTTGCTCGGGCGGGTGGGGCGTTCGATGGAACCGGTGTTCGCGCCGCTCGGCTGGGACTGGAAAATCGGCGTGGCCGCGCTCGCGAGTTTCCCGGCCCGCGAAGTCATCGTCGGCACGCTCGGCATCCTGTATCAAGAAGGCGACATCGACTCCGACGAGAAAAAGGATCAGTTGCAAAACACGATCCGCGACCGCTGGAGCGAAGATCCGATTCGCGGGCCGTACGTGGTGCCGATTGCCTTATCGGTGATGGTGTTTTTCGCGTTATGCTGTCAGTGTGCCTCGACGCTGGCCGTGATTCGCCGCGAAACCAAAAGCTGGGCGTGGCCCGCCTTCACGTTCGCGTACATGACGATCCTCGCCTACATCGGCGCATTCCTGACGTTCCAAATCGGGCGCTGGGTGGTCGATCATCTGTCGTGACCGCATTCACGAAAGTCTGTCATGGATCATCAACTTATCGCCGTCATCGCCACGATCGCCGCCGCCGGCGCATACCTCGTGTATAGCAGTTGGCGAACGTGGTTCGGCAAGAAGGCACCTGGCTGCGGTTCCGGTTGCGGAAATTGCGTGAAACCGACGCCCGAAGTGAGCACGCACCGCATCGCACTTCCCATGATCGCGAATCGAGCGGAGTAGCACATGAACACGATCGCAGGCATTTTCCGCAACGGCCGCGTCGAACTCGTCGGTCCGATCCCCGACTGGGCCGATGGTACCGCTGTCACCATCACGCAACCCGAACCGACCGACGAGATCGACATCACCGGCGACAGCCCCGAAGCCATCGCAGCCTGGATCGCGTGGTACGACGAGTTGCACAAATCGAATAAAGACTCGACGTTCCCGGAAGAACTCGAACAGATTCTCGCTGCGTCGAAAGCGCAAGAATTGAAGTCGTGGGACGCATACGGCAAGCGAATCGAAGGGCTATTCCCATGAAACGCAGATACCTCTTCGACACGAATGCAATGAGCGATTTGATCTTCCACCGGCGCGGGATTTACGAACGCACGATTGAAGTGCAAAAGCAGGGTGGGAAAATTGGCACTTGTCCGCCAGTTATTGGCGAACTTTACTTCGGTATCGAAGCGAGTGCGTCACGAGAGCGGAATTTATCCACACTTAACTTGGGTATACGTGGCATCACAGTTTGGCCATATCACGTTGCGGAAGCCGAAATCTTTGGTCGACTTCGAGCAGAATTGAAACGGATTGGCCGTCCGATGCAAGTGGTCGATATCCAACTCGCCGCCGTCGCATTCTCACTCGGCAACTGCACCGTCGTTACGTCCGATTCGGATCTCTCTGCCATACCAGGATTGTCAGTCGAGAACTGGACGACTGGCTGAAACACAGCAGGCCAGACATGAGCACGATCGCAGGCATTTTCCGCAACGGCCGCGTCGAACCAACTCAAAGACAATCACTATCCAGGCAGCTTTTCTGTAAGCATTAATATGCAATATCGCGAAATTTATTTTATCGACAGCAACACAAACGTATGGTACTGGGCTGAAACTACACGGCTTACAATCAATTCACTGGCAAGTAGGAATGAGGTGAAAGTGCCAAACTCACTTTGCCGCACAAAATACCGCAGAATCCGGACAATCGTTAAATCCGCTAACGTTCTCCGCGTCCGATGCCGATGAAGAGGTTGGTCCGCTATCCGCACCGGCTGAGCCGAGGCAGGGGTCGAATGACAATCGCACGCTTATTACTCGGTGCCATCGCTTTGGGTTGTTCGTTGAAGTCTGCCACCGCGCAGACGCAACAATGGCCCGATTCGCCGGTCACGCCCGCAAAGGCCACGGCAGAGAACTTTCTCCCGCCGATCCCGAGTACGGGCGATCCGACGGCGACTTCCGTACTGATGGCACCACCGGGGGCACCGTCGGTTCACCCGGCGGGCACGGTCACCAGCCCATGGCGGGGCGGTTCCTCGGGCGGCGCATGCTGCGGCCCGACGGGTGGCAATGGCCCTGTTACTTACGAACTTTACACGCTGACGGGGCCTTCGCTGGCCATCGGCGGGAGTGAACTCAGCGGACGCCTCAAAACCGGCTGGACGGTTGGGACTGGCGTTCGGACATTGCTGTTCAACCAACCGGGCGATGCCGCCTGGGTGCTCGATCTCGGCCTCGGTTTCACTTACAACCGCGGGCGAAGCTCGAAAATCCCCATTGATGTTTTGACGCCTCGTGTGGAACGGGTTGCGAATCCCGATCCAAATGCGCAACCTGTGTTCCGACCGTTGTCCGACGGCATCGGGCAGTACAGCGTCCGTGGGCTGAGCCGTACGAACTTCAACTTCTCGCTTGGCCGCGATTGGTTTCTACGCTCGCCGGGGTTGGTCGGCTCTGAGGCCGGCCCAAACTGGCGCGTGGGCGGCGATGTGGGTGGCCGATATGGTACTGCTCACGTCGACTTGGTGCCGA
>JAYSYI010000355.1:0-4811 GCA_043727665.1 Limnoglobus sp.
GTGGAAATTCAATCGGTGAAATTCTCGAACGACACAGGCAACCGCCCCCAATCGTTCCGCCCCGAACTGACGCCCTCCGGCGTTCGTTCCGCGTTACTCAGCCTCGACGACGACCCACTCGAGAACCTGAAACTCTGGAAGACGCTACCCGAGATTTATTGGAGTTATCCCGTCCAGAAGCTGAAGCCGGGTGCAGAGGCGTACCTCGTTCACCCGAAGGAAACGACGACCGACAACAAGCCGATGCCGATCTTGGCGGCACACTATTACGGCAAGGGTTACAGTGCGTTTGTCGGGTTCGACGAAACCTGGCGCTGGCGATTCAACGAGGCCGATAAGTACTTCGCCCGCTTCTGGAGCCAGGCGGTTTACGTGACAGGTGTGCCACGTACACTCGGTACGAAACTGACGCAGTTATCGCTCGACACACCCGACCCGTTGCTCGGTAAAACTGGCCAAGTGTACGCACGCATCTTCAATCCGGACATGCGGCCACTGACCGCCGAACGCCTCGAAGCGCGGCTCGAACGGATCGATGCCGGCGTGGAAGAAAAAGACCGCAACCTGCCCGTGGAATTGAAAGCGTTGCCCGGCCAACCCGGCGAATACGTGGCGACGATCCCGTTCAACCGCGTCGGTCGGTTCGCGCTGAAGGTCGATAACGGCTCGGACCCCGCGGCACTCGAGTTTCGCGTCGCACTGCCACCCGATCACGAACTCGCAACCGGTGGCTTGGCCGAGGAAGCTCTGCGAAAATTAGCCGAGGCCACGAACGGCAAGTTCTACCGCGAAGAAGATTTGAACCAACTGCCGAAGGACATCGTTTCGATACCCGCGCCGTTCACGCGCCGCGAAGAATCGCTGCTCTGGAACAAGTGGCTCATGATGCTCGTGATCGGCCTGCTGACACTGGAATGGTTCGTGCGAAAATTCAACAGCCTGAGCTGATTCGTGTCAGCCCGCAGCGCAAGCAAGGCGTGGGGCTACGTGAAGGTGAAATCGGCTTGCTGAGCTGGAATTCGAACAGGGTTAACATGCAACAGCTTGTCACACAACTGAAACGCTGGCAGTCCAAGGAACGGTTTAACCGGTTCGCGTGGAGCTTTGCCAAATGGGCGTCGATCGTCATCGTCGGCGTTTGGCTTGCGTGTTTCACCGATTGGCTGATCGATCGTTACCGCGACACGCCGTTCGGATTGCGTGTCGCAATGACCGTCGGCCAAATCGCGTTGTACATCGCTGCGGCCTTCGCGCTGCTGTTACGTTTGAATGTACCGAAGCTCGATTCGCTTGCGAGCAAGGCCGAAGACGCGATCCCCGAGTTCGGCCACCGGCTCGTCACGGCACTGCAACTCAATCGCCCCGGTGCGAAGACCGATGGCATGTCCACGCAGTTAATCCAAGTGGTGACGACAGAAGCCGAGACGATGGCTGCGCGGCACGACTTGCGGAAACTCGCCGATAGTAGTCGCCTCGAATGGGCCGCAATTCTGCTGATACCCGTGATGATTTTCGCGGGTGCGTTCGTGGCGTTACGGCCGACACTGAGTTCGATTCTGCTACGTCGCCAGTGCTTGCTGGACGTCGATATTCCGCGCTCGCTGTCGATCGAAAACCGCACGCCGAAACTCTGGCCGAGCGGCGACCCGGTAACGCTGACGTTCGATATTAGCGGTCGGTTCAAGGAAGAATCGACGGGCCTCGTCGATGTCTACCCCGATGGCCAACCGTCGGAAAGTTACACGCTGAAATTCGCGGAGAGAACCGGCGAAGACACGGCCAGGTTCATCGCGGAACTACCGCCGTCGTCGGCATCGTTCACGTTCCGCGCGCGACTCGACGATGGACGAACACGAAAACCCGGCGAAGTCGCATTCGAGCCACGGCCCGTCGTGAACGAAGTTCTCGCGTGGCTGCGAATGCCCGCGTACGTTGACCCCGAAGGCAAGCGGCGTTACGAGCGTTCGCAACCGCAAGCCGAAGTCACCGCGTTGCCCGGTTGCGGCTTGCGTATCACGTCGTCATTCTCGAAAGCCGTCGCCTCGGCGAAGATTGTTTTCTTAAAGGGTGGCACAGGCCCGGAAGCGGGCAAGCCGGTCGGTAGTTCGTCGAACATGACACTCGATGAGAGCCGCCTTGGTGCGAGCATCGAATGCGAAATCCCATCGACCGCAAGCAGTTACCGAATCGACGTTCTCGACGACAACGGCTTCGCGAACTTGAACCCGCCCCGCCGTGGTATCTCGTTCGGTGCCGACGACCCGCCGCGTGTGAACCTTTTAACCGAAGTCATGAAAGACCCGCGCGATCCGGGGCCAATCGACGACTACGAGATAACAGGGATGCCATTGGTGCTCGGTAGCCAGGTGCAAATCGGCTACGCGGCCCGTTCGCCACTCGGGTTATCGCGTGCATTCGTGATGTACCGCGTCGGCGGCGACGATGCCCCGTGGAGTCCGCTGCCGTTGGCACCGACGAAAGCCGATGCTGCGAAAGTCGGCAAGTTCTTGCCCGAACTCGGCTGTTTCGAAAACTCCGGCCCGTTCGGTTCGGTCGAGTTTTACCAGACGCCTTCGAACAACATCGACGAGGAAGCCCCCGGACTCGACGGCGGTGGTCGGCTGAATTTCCAGACGGGTGCGTTGAAGAAACTCACGAAGGATGGCAACGAAACGAAACTCGAAGTCGGCGACCGGGTTGAATTCTATTTAGCCGTTTACGACCGCAACCCAGACCCGAACCGCCTACCCGGCAAGTCGGAATCGCGGATTAAAGCCGTCGTGACGATCGGCCAACTCGAAGACTGGAACCGCCAACGCGATCAGAGCCGCGAACGCTTGAAGCAGCTCGAAGAGAAACAGCGTGGCGTCTTCAAGCCCGGTGCGAATTGACGAATACCGTGTAACCGCGAATTTCGCCGTTGCAGTGCTGGCAATATCGTTCAATACTGGAATGACTCTCCGCGTTGACACTCGTGAAATCTTGCGTCGAATCCTCATGATCGTTCGGGAGCCGTACATGTTGACCATCCGCCGACTAGCCGTGTTGACGCTACTATCTGGTTTCGGAATGTCGCCTTTCTCAATTGCGGCGGACATCGACCCGGTCGCGCAGCGCGAACAGCAAAAGAAAGTGATCGCGGACGTCGAACAGACCGCACGCCGAATCGGCACCACGCTACGGGTGATGGCATACCAGAAGCTCGATCCCGGTACCGAACAGAAGATGCTCGACGAAGTCGCGACGACACTCCGCGGCCTCAGCCAGGATCAACTGAAAGCCGTGCTTGTACACATCGAGAATGCGATCAAGTCGCCCGACGATGCCACGGCGACGGCCGAACAAAAAGAAGCGTACCAGAAACACCGCCAGATCGTGACTTCGATCCGCGGATTGCTCAGCAAACTCGATATTTTGAAGTCGCTCGATCAAGCGGCGAGTCGCATCGATCGCATGGCGAAAGACCAACACGGCCTGCACCTGCGTTCGATTCAATCGGAGACATTCAAACCGGCCGCCCGAACGCGACGCAGCACCGACGATCGCGAAGAACAAGCCGACTCGCAGGGCGATGTTCGCAATGAGATGACATCGCTCGTCAAGCAGCTGAGTTTGCTGAAGCCGAACTTGACGCCCGAACAAAAGCAACGCGTCGATGCGGCCGACACCTTCGGTAAAGGCGGGCGGTTGATCGCGGATATGGAACTTTCCGCACAGGCGTTGAACGGCGGGAATTTCAAAGACTCCGCGGATCGGCAACTGCGAACTTCGAAGGAACTGCAAGCCCTCGCGGCGGCATTGCGTGCGCCGCGCGACAAGATCACCGCGATGAAGGAAGCCCGCGACAAGATCGAGAAAACGATCCAGGCCCAAGAGGCACTGAAGGCGGAGACGGCACAGAAGTTGGCGAAACCGGATATCAAAGAGCCACGCCGCACCGAGAAGAATCAGCAAGACCCCGCGAAGGTGCAGGCGCATCGGCTTGCGGATCAGCAATCGAAACTCGAATTCGACACGCGAGATGTGCGCAAGACGCTCGAAGAAGTCGCGAAGGAGATCGCAGCGAAACTGACACCGGCTGAATCCGAAATGCGCCGGGCGCAAGACGAGCTTCGCCAGAACCCGGAGACCGAGAAAGCCACCGAGCCGCAGGCGAACGCAAACGAACGCCTGAAGGAAGCCCGCAACGAGCTCGATAAGCAGATCGAAGCCGCCGAGAAAGAGAAAGCCGACGCGCTCGCCGCCACGAAGAAAGCAATCGAAGAGATCGCGAAGATCATTCAGGAACAGAAGAAAGTTCAAGAACAAACCAAGAACGAGAAGAAGCCCGAGAACCTGAAAACGGTGGCCGACGCGCAGAAGGAAGTTGCGAAGAAAACCGAGGAAGTGAAAAACCTGCCGCTGCCGGACAATCAGAAGGTGAAGGAAGCGCTTGCGAAGGCGACCGAGGAGACGAAAGAAGCGGCGAAAGACCTCGCGATGAACGACAAAGCCGCCGCGACGCCGAAGCAAGAAGACGCGGTTAAAGCACTCGAAGAAGCGAAAAAAGCCCTCGAAGACAAGGCCAAAGAGATCGAGAAACGACGCGATGACATCGCGAAGTTAGAAGACGCTTCCAAGAAACTCGGCGAGCTCGCGAAGGAAGAAAAGAAGATCGCTGCGGAAGCCAAAGCGAACGCCAAAGCCAACCCCGAAAAACCAGACGAAGCCAAGAACGCCGACCTCGCCAAGAAACAGGGCGACCTGACGCCGATGACGAAGGAAGTCGGCGAGATGGTCAAAGATGCTGCGCCCGAAGCGGCGAAAAAGAT
>JAYSYI010000356.1:0-4797 GCA_043727665.1 Limnoglobus sp.
ACCGATGCTCGAATCACCAATCATCGACGAAGCCCTAGAATTCATGCGTCTGCGAACGATCCGGGAGAACGTGCGCGATGTGCTCGAAACCCGATTTGGACTGGTCACCAGTGAACAATTGGCCCACATGAGAATCATTCAAGACGGAGATCGACTCAACGAACTCGTTCGGTTTGCCGCAAAGTGCTCGACTCTGGAAGCTTTCATTCAGGAATTGGACGTGAGTTGAACCAGCACTTTCCGAATCTCTTTGGAGGAACGCAACCGATGCTCGAAACACCGCGTTTGGGAAAGAAGCTGTGATTCTATTTCCGTGGTTCGCTTCAATTCTTCACAGAGCACATTATGGCCGTGGAACTCCTTTGCCCGGAATGCGAATCGATCCTGACTGCGCCCGACGACGTCCTCGGCGAGATCGTGCGTTGCGAGGAATGTCACAGCTCTTTCACCGCCAAGAAAAGGGTGCAGCAGCTGTTACTCGAAGAAGAATCGGATCGGCCTCGCATCCAGAAGTTGCAGGAACAAACTGCGAGATTTAGACGTTCGCTCCTCATCGGCGTTTTGGTAGTCGGCGTGTTGCCGTTACTTATTTTCGGTACGGCGTTTTTTGCTAATTTGACCCCGAAGTCGGCACGGTCGGCAAAATTTCATGGTGATGTGCGATACATGCCGGCCACGCTGGGCATGCAAAAAATCCGGATTTCGCATTCACAAGTGATCCCCGTTCGCGATTTGAACGATCCGTTTCACAGTGTTTTCTCAGACTCTTGCACGATTGATTTCGAGTTTATCAGTGGCGACCCATACGTCGGCCAGTATTACGTAAGATGTCGGTTCGATGATGGCATCACGAATGAATCCCATTTGAACGGACTTTTGAAGACGATGCGCAATCGCGGCACACTCTCGCTCACGACTCACAGTAATGGCCGTCCCAGCATTGAAATTTGGATCGAAGAAAACAGCGTCGATGCGTCTGGCGTTTCCACCCGAACGAGTGTATCCAACACGATATCGCGTAACTGATTTTCAGCCTCACCCGCACGAATTCTCTTATCGGAGTCTGTCATGTCTGTGAAAGTCCGCTGCCCGCAATGCAATACGACGCTGACTGCGCCGAATGACATCATCGGCCAGACCGTACGTTGCGAAGAATGCGAAGCGACTTTTACTGCCAAGAAGCCTGCCCAACGGCCGCAGGTCGTCGATGCGGACGAAGCACCCACACGCCCTTCGAAAACCAATACGCGGCGCTTGGCCGATGATGACGACGACGAGGACGACCGCCCGCGCAAGAAGCGTCGTCAGAAGAAGAGTTCGACGAACGCGGCTCCGCTCATTTTCGGCGGGCTGCTGGCAATGTCGTTGATCGTGGTCGTCCTCTTCCTGGGATACTACTTCGTTCGCAGTCCGAAGTCGGCGCAGCAGCAGGCAGTGAACATTCCTGTGCAACCGCAACCGATGTTTCAACCGAATGGTTTTGCCCCGTTGCCGAATAATATTGGCATGGCACCAGCCCAGCCACTGCCGATCGTCGGGGATAAAATGCGGATCGCGAACGCGCGTTGGGGTGGAGGTGGGGGTAGGGGCTTCGGCGGGTTCCCCAGCGAGGCCGATTTCACCTTCGAATATGCATTCATGAACGGACCTCCCAACGTCGCGCAGTTCATGATCCAGTGCAAGCACTTCGACGGATCCACCAGTAGTGGGACGTTAAACGAACTCGAACAAAACGGGACGCGGACGATGAAGCCAGCCGGCGGTGGCATGTTCGGTCGCGGAAGGCGGCTGGGCATGGAGTTTTGGATCGAAGAAAACGGCACACGCGTGTCGAACATCCTGAGGCTGAACTGATGACGCACGGCGTGTAGAATAAGCCGAACGTGCGAGACGCCACATTTGCAAATGGGGAGAGAACAATGTTAAAGGCATTCGATGGATTGGACGGTCTTAGTGAATGGCCCGGGCTTCGCGAGCGAGTCATCGCGACGATCCCGATCTGCGAAGACGTGCTTCGAAACTCGGCCGAGCGAATCAGCTTAAACTGGTCGTTGAAGCCAATGTATCAGGGCGTAAAATCCCTCGTACTCGAAATGAAAGACGATTTTTTTGGCTCGAAAACCCACTTCATGAGCCCCGCCATTTTCGACTTGAATGAAACTGATTTTCGCCAACAATTGCGAGCGACTCATTTGGATATTTTGAGTAAGTACGTTAATGGTCGAGTCGAAGAGTACAAGAAGAATGTGTACGCGGAAATGGCAGGGGCATAATCGTGGCAAAATCTCATGTCGAACAAATCCGTGATGTTGATCGCACAGTTATTGCATTGCAAGCCGAATGTAATTATCTGAGGGAAATGACTCAAGACGCATCGGTGCATTCCAAAGAACAGAATCAACGGCTGGGCGACCTACAACAGTCGCAAGCTGTCATGGGTCAACGTCTGAACGAACTGGCCATCCGCCTCGAACGCTCTGGATTGGTCGAAATGGAGTTGACCGCAACGCGAGAGCGGCTCGCCGTCCTTACTTCCCGATTCGACGAATTCCACAAACAATACGATGAGTCCGACCGCAGGCGGTTCACTTTGATCGGTCTCATCGCAGGGGCTGCACTCTCGCTCGTCGTGCAAGGAATCGTCTCGTTGCAATTGCGCAAGTAGCCTATCGCGTTTCGAACATCCGAAGTCGACACCCTTTTCGCGCCGTAGTCGGCTACAATTGGCTAACGGTATGAAGTCCGCGAGCCACCCGAACCGGAAATGAATTCCATGACCCAGCTCGGCTTTTACAACACGAACTTGCCGCCGCACCTTCGCCACCTGAAAGAGGAAATCGAAGGCTATGCGCGTGGCTACGGTCTCGACTTTTACGAAACGATCTTTGAAGTCGTCGATGCCGACGATCTCAACGAGATTGCGGCGTACGGCGGCTTCCCGACGCGGTTCCCGCACTGGTCGTTCGGGATGCAATACGAAGAGCTGAGCAAGAGCTACAGCTACGGGTTGTCGAAGATCTACGAAATGGTCATCAACAACGACCCGTGCTATGCGTACCTCATGCGCTGCAACCACACCGTCGATCAGAAGTTGGTGATGGCGCACGTGTATGGCCACTGCGATTTCTTCAAAAACAACGCCTATTTCGGCCACACTACGCGCAAGATGATGGACGAGATTGCCAACCACGGCAACCGTATCCGTCGCTATGCCGAGCGGTTCGGCAACGAGGAAGTGGAGAAGTTCCTCGATCGCTGCATGTCGGTCGACGACCTTATCGACATCCATTCGGTGGCGATCCGGCGACGCGACGACCCGATGAAACACCCGCCCTCGCAAACCGGCGACGACGAGGAAGAAACCGACGACAAGCCAGTCCGGTTCAAGGCGAAAGACTACCTCGCCGACTTCGTGAATCCACCCGAACAACTCCGATTGGCCGAGGAAGAAAAGCGCCGCGCGAAAACGACCCAGAACGTGCCGCACTTCCCCGAACGCCCGGAGAAGGACGTACTGCTGTTCCTGATCGAACACGCCCCACTGAAAAGCTGGCAGCGCGACGTGCTCTCGATCGTCCGCGATGAAGCGTATTATTTTTATCCACAAGCGCAAACGAAAATAATTAATGAAGGCTGGGCCAGTTTTTGGCATAGCACGATGATGACGCAGAAGGTGCTTGAACCTGCGGAACTCATCGACTATGCCGACCATCACTCGGGAACGATGGCGACGAGTTCGCAGCGGTTGAACCCGTACAAGCTCGGCATCGAGTTGTTGCGCGACATCGAACGACGCTGGAATATGGGGCAGTTCGGCCCCGAATGGGAAAACTGCGACGACCACGAAACCAAGATGAACTGGGACAAGCAACTCGGCCTCGGTCGCGCCAAGATCTTCGAGGTGCGCAAAATCCATAACGACATCACGCTGATCGACACGTTCCTGACGCCGGAGTTCTGCCGCGAAAATAACCTGTTCTCGTTCAACTACCAGAACCAGACGAAAAACTACGTCATCGAGTCGCGCGAGTTCCAAAAGGTGAAGCAGCGATTGTTGTTCAGCTTGACGAACTTCGGCAAGCCGTGGATCTACGTCGTGAATGGAAACCACCGAAACCGCGGCGAGTTGCTGTTGCGGCACGAGTATAATGGCGTAGAGTTGAAAATGACGGAGGCGCACGATGTGTTGTCGAACGTGCAGTTTCTGTGGGGCCGTCCCGTCCATTTGGAAACCGTCGTCGACGACAAGCCGACGCTTTTGAGCTTTGACGGAACCGACCGCACACAACAAGTTATCGGAGCCGATAATGACCCTCGCAAAAACCCTGCTGTCCGAACTAAGTGACTGGAAGCCGAGCGGCGCGGGCCGCCACGTGCTGAACCTGCCCAACGCCGACGGCTGGACGACCCGCATCGAAGCCGACCACAGCGGCGTGGTCGGTTGTTTGCTGCGCGAAATTTCGATGTCGCGCGACGGCGCCACCGATGCCCCTGCCAACGTGCAAACGTGGGCAACGGGCGTGGCGGATCGCGTCTCGGGCTTGCTCGAAGATCTGAAAGTGATCGAAGTCGATGCCGAACGCGGCGAAGCCGTGTTACGCAGTGAAGACCCCACGAAGAACGGCGACGCCGTTGCCTACTACGAGGTCGTACTGACCGGCACCGAAACCGCCAACGTCGCCCGATACCAAGCCAATCGCACCGCCGGCACCAAACGCGAACAAATCCCGTTCGCACTCACGCACGAAGTCGTAGCCAAGCTCGTCGGCGACATCGCGGGATAACGTATGCCCGAAC
>JAYSYI010000357.1:0-4768 GCA_043727665.1 Limnoglobus sp.
TTGCGCTTCAGGCTTTTATCCATCGACATAACGAAAACCGGGGGTCAGAGTATATTGGCAAACGAGCCTGCCAGAACAGAGAAAGATAGAAACCCACGCGCTGGAAAGCAAGGCGCACGAAACCGCGTGTCAACAAAGCTCACGGTCGAACGTCTGTGGGCCGCGACTTGCGGCAAGAACGTCGGTGGTGTACCATCTCACCGGAGGCACCTATGAACGCATCGCTGATCAGTTCCGACCCCAGCGTCATGATGGGTAAGCCGGTTGTCGCTGGCACACGTCTGACTGTCGAATTCATTTTGGAGGAGTTAGCCGCCGGCACCTCTGTCGGGCAACTCATCGTGTCTCACCCGCGTCTCACGCCCGTGGCCATATCTGCGGCTCTGGCGTTCGCAGCCCAGGTGTTGAGGGCCGATGTCGTCTATCCCACGAACCGGCGGTCGGCATGAATCTTCTGGCGGACGAGTGCGTGCCGGCCGAAGTGGTGGCTCGGTTGCGTGCGGACGGACACGCAGTTGAGGACGCGGGAAACGACACACCTGGGGCAGCTGATGATGACGTGCTTGCCCGCGCGGCGGGGTCGGGGCGAGTGCTAGTTACGGCGGACAAGGACTTCGGAGAATTAGTGTACCGGCTCGGGCGTGCGCACGCCGGAGTCGTCTTGCTGCGTTTGGCTGGCTTGTCACCTCAGGATCGCGCAGAGACGGTGTCGTTGGTGTTCCGCGAGCATGGGTCAGAACTGCCGGGCAACTTTACGGTCGTTGAACCGTACTCCGTCCGAGTTCGCCGTCCGAATACAAGAACTTCATCCGGCAACATCAATGTTTAGCTGCGAAGCGTAGGCTTTGCGTAGCGAAGTGCGGGGCGTGAACTCGCGTCCCGTTCGCAATCCAAACCTACACATCTCGCCCGCGCTTCGCTCTGAAGATTATGCGTCGCGACTAAACGATTTTCGAAACCCGCCATACTCGCATGGCCCCTGCGAAAAATATCGCGCACAACGCCAGCATGACGTAGCCGATGACTTCGAAGGCGCGGCTGGTGCCACCGTTGATGACGAGTGGCCGAACGAGGATCGGCGAGAGAAACTGACCCACGAAAATCGCGCTCATCATGCCGCCGGTGAGTCGGCCGCGGAACCGGTTCGGCGAGATTCGCATCATCCACGTACTCAGCGTCGGGATCATCAACCCGGAGCCGAACCCGGAGATCATTAGCCCGAGCCAGGTCATGAATTCGATTTGCGCGGTACCGATAATGATGTGCCCGCAACCGACGAGCGCGTAGAGACTGACGAGTATCCACGGGGCGGCGATTCGCTTTGCGATGCGACCGTAAAACAGCGACGTGACAACCCCGGCCAGTGTAATTGTGGCGATGGCGAAACTGCTCTTCGTCGGCTCGGCCCCGTACAGCGATTTCATGTGAAACGGCACTTGCACTGGCCCCAGGTAGAACGCGACCATCGCTGTGAGTCCCACGAAATACAGCATGAAAACTGTCGGCCACGGGATCGGCAACGGTTCGTCGGTGATGCGGCCAGGGGTATGATCCGTTGTGATGCGCGGCGGTTCCGGTAGGTACAACCATGCCGCGTAAAGGAGCGGCAGCGCGGCGACGTAAACCGCGAACGGCGCGTGCCAGTTCAGCGTCGCCAATTGCCCGCCGAGCGGCAAGAACAGCACGCCGCCGAGGCCCATAAAGGAGGCTTGCAGCCCGAGAAACCTTGCACGTTCGGTACCGGCGAAGTAATCGCTGATGAGCGTCGTACTCGTCGTCATCATCATCGCGATGGCCACACCGAGGCCGAGACGGCCCGCAAGAATCGGGTACGGGTCGCTAAGGTACATTCCGGTCGTGCCCGCTAGCGTGTACAACCCGAGGCCGATGAGCATCAAGCGTCGCCGACCGAAGCGATCCACCAACACACCCGATAACGGCGCGAACAGCGCAATCGCCAGCGCCGGGATCGCCAGCACGAGTTTCGCAAGCAAATCGCTATCGGGAAATCCTGCGAACGCGGTTTCGATTTGCGGCAGCGCCGGGGCCACGATTGCGCCCGCCATCACGGTCATCATGCTGATCGTCATCAGCGTCGCGCGGGCTTCGAGTGTCGGTGGCGGCGGGCGAATTGCGGTTTGCGATGTCAGCGATGAGACGATGAGTTTGCCATTGGTATTCGTGCCGCCCATTCTCTGGTGTCTCCCGGTGCTTGCGTATCCTAATCTGAATCATACCCGGTTTACGGTGCCTGACTTTCAGGGAATTCTGGCGGTTGTTGTGCGATCGATTGCCACAGTTTTCGAAATGCTTTCCGGTCCAGCGCTCGCATCGTCGCGATGTTGCGCTCGGGGATGGAATCGAGAAACTCGCGGTCGTTGGCAACGCGGCTGACGCTCTCTTCACGTAACAGATGCAGCATCGGATACGGCGAGCGATTCGTGTAGTTTTCCATCGCGTCCGGCAACGTGCCTGCAAATTGATAATGCGGGTGAAAGCTCGCAACTTGCACGATGCCACGCAGTCCGAGTTGCTCGACGACATCGTCGGCGACGCCGAGGAAGTCGTTGTAATCGGTGAAGTCTTGCAACACGTGCGGGTGAATCAACAACGTCGTTTCGACTTCGGTAATCGGTGTTTCTGTGACTAATTGCAGTTCGCGAATGAAATCGATTTTGAGTGTGGCGGTGTCGGATGCCGCACTGACCGCGTAACGCATCGTGCCGTTATCGAATGGCCGTCGCGCGAACGGGCAAAGATTTAACCCGATCACGACGGTTTCAATCCACGTCTTCGTTGCCAGAATCGTTTCGTTCATCGCGAAATGTTATTCAGGGTTTCGAGCGCCAGCATGAGTGCCTGCGTTCCCTTGCGGCCGTAACCTTGCGCGCGAACGGCTTCGTATAGCTGCTTCGCCATGCCCAACCCGGGTAGGCTCAGGTTCATTTTCTCGGCTTCGGCGAGTGCGATTCCCATGTCCTTGATGAAGTGCTCGACGTAAAAGCCTGGCTCGAAGTTGCGTGCGAGGATCCGTGGCCCGAGGACTTCGAGTGCCTTGCTGCTTGCCGCGCCGACGCTCACGCTTTTGAACACCGTCTCCAAATCCAGCCCTGCCTTGTAGCCGTAGAGCAACCCTTCGCAGACCGCGATCATCGTCGACGAGATGAGGATCTGGTTCACCATCTTCGTGTGCTGCCCGGCACCTGCGGCCCCCTGATGGATGATCGTTTTGCCCATCGTTTCGAATAGCGGCGTGACGGCATCGACACTCGCTTTGTCGCCGCCGATCATGATGCTCAGTGTGGCGTTCTTCGCGCCGACATCGCCGCCACTGACGGGGGCATCGAGCGATGCCACGCCTTTCGCTTTCGCGGCTTCGTAAATCTCCTTCGCCAAGCTCGGTTCGCTCGTTGTCATGTCGACGAGGATCGCACCGGCCTTCGCACCCGCCAGTGCGCCATCGCGGCCGAGGAACACTTCGCGAACGTCTTTCGGGAAGCCGACAATCGCGAAGATGACATCGCTGTTCGCGGCGACCTGCTTCGGCGAATCGGCGTATGTCGCGCCGAGGTCGAGTAGCGGTAGCACTTTTTCCCGCGAACGGTTGTAGACGGTGGCGGCGTAGCCTTTGGCCATCGCGTGCTGGCACATCCAGCGCCCCATCACGCCGGTACCAATCCAGCCGATCCGCGTCGTGCCGGGCGTTGCGATCGCGATTGTCATGGTGAAGATTCCGTCAGGAATGTATGTTAAAAGGCTGTAGAGTGTCGCGAGTCTTATGCTCAAAAGAGTAGGAATTTCAGGCTATTTTGCAACGCGTGTGGCTCGATTCCGTCACGTCTCCCATTGGCACGCGGCACTCGAAATCGTCGCTGAGGTGCATCAAGTTCACTGCAAACGGCATTAACCGACGAACACGCCTTCGGTGAGAGTCGATGCCACTTCGTAATCGAGAATTGCGGTGGGGGTGCCGGACGGTGCAATGCTCGCTCCGGAGTAGCCGATGACCCGGCGACCGACGCCGACGACGAGATCGGCATGGCCATCGTTGTCGAGGTTCTTCGTGGCCACGCGAATCCCGTCGCGATTCGCCACATCGCCGCCGAAGAAGTTGGCTTTCACAGTGTAAATGTTCGCAAGGAGATCCTTGCCGCTGAACGCCAGAACGCGCGGGCCGCCACTGGGACCGCCACCGACGATCACGTCGGCGAAGCCATCGCCGTCGATGTCGCCGGCTGCGATATACACGCCGTTGCGGAGTGTTTGTTCGAAGGCGAAGAAGTCGCCGAAGACGTGAACGAGGCTACCCTTGGCGAGTGCGGCACCATCGAACGCGGCGATGCGGGGGCCACCGGCAAAGCCAGCCGCCACGATGAGATCGCCGGTGCCATCGCCGTTGAGATCGCCGACGGTGGCCCGTGCGCCGCCGCGGAAAGTCACATCGTCAATGCCGAAAAAGTCCATCACGAGCGTGAATCCGACGCCATTAAAGACGCGAACTCGCGGCCCACCGCCCTGATCCGGGGTGATGATCATATCCGCGATGCCATCGCCGGTCACATCGCCCGCCGAGACGAACACACCGCCCGTGAAAGCGGCCTCGAACGGGTTCATCGAGAACATTTCCGTCTGCGTTTTGCCATCGATCAGCTTCACCTGACTCGAGGCACCCGGCCCGGTGCCGACGAGAATATCGGCAATGCCATCGTTGTTCACGTCGGCTTCGGCGGTCCGCAAAGTGCCCGTGTAACCCGGTATCGGCACGATC
>JAYSYI010000358.1:0-4767 GCA_043727665.1 Limnoglobus sp.
TCGAAAATCGCAGCCGAATACGTGTCCGATGCGCGACGGATCGATGCGGATCGCGTGAAATTGGTGGAAGAAATGTTGAGCGACGAGAAACCGAAGCCCGCGGCTGCCGTCAAGCCAATGGCGTTATTACCGAAGAAGTAAACGAGGTACCCGTGGTTCCGCTCGTCGTATCGATCGCGAGTTTGCTGTGTGCGGCCGAACCGAGTGGGTCGTCGGTCGATGAAACTGTCATCCGGCGGCTAGTCGAGGCACTCAAGGACAGTGATACCGACGTGCGACAAAATCTCGCGGCGGCGTTAGCCACGATTGGCACGCCGACAGTCGAACCGCTGATTGCGGCGTTGAAAGATAAAATCACCGAACGCCGGGCCGGTGCGGCGTATACTCTCGGCATGATCGGGCGACCAGCGCGGGCCGCATTGCCCACGTTACTCGATCTGCTGAAAGACGACGATGTGGGCGTGCGACGGCAAGCCTCGTACGCGATTAGCCGTATCGTTCCCGCAAGCCCTGAAGCCCCCAAGTCGATCGCGGGAGCCAACCGATGAACCGCCGTTTGCTGATTCTGATGATCGTCGCACTCGCGTTCCCATCCTTCGCATTCGCACAAAATCTACCCGCCGATCCACCCGTCAGCGATGCGGACATCAAGGCGCTGGCGAATAAACTGCGGGCGCTGTCGCTTGCGCAGAACCCGCAAGTGCAAAAGCAGATCGAGGAGTGGTTGCGAAACGGCGGGCAGCTGCCGAACAACCTGCCGCCGTTTCCGCCGATCGACCGCGAACCGCCAATGATGCCACAGAACCGCAGACCAGCGCCGCGGGTTCAGCGCGATGCGCAACCTCGGGATTTCGATCCGGAGATGCTTCCACCGATCAACCGAGAACCGCCCCTGTTACCACCAAACCGACGTCCACCTCGGGATAACGAACCAGGGGAAATTCCACCAATCAACCGGGAACCACCGCAGTTGCCACGAATTCCGCGCGACGCACAACCTCGGGACATCAATCCGGGCCAGATGCCGCCCTTTCCGAATGCGTTCGACCCATTCAACAACCCGCTTCAGAACCGCAAATTCGATGGTTTCGAAGACAAAAATCTGATCGGTGGCAAGAACACCGACATCAATGGCTTCGTGAAGTTCTGGGAGAAAAACTTCGGGCCACTCGACCAAACGCCGGAGTTGAAGAACGCACTCTTGGACCTCATGAAAAACGAGGAGGGAGAAGATTTTGGCAAAGGCTTCTTCGATGATCTGGATGGCAAAGGCGCTGCGGGCGATGAGTTCAAGGGTTTCGGAGATTGGTTCGACGGCAACTTCGGCGGCGGCGACTGGAAGTTACCCGATCTCGGCTTAAAGGACTGGTTCCCGAAGAACAAACCGGGCATTGCCCGGCAAGGAGATGGTGGCGGCTGGGGCGGGTTCAAACTCGGCGACTGGTCGATCGGTTCCGGAGGCGGTGGCGGCGCGGGAACGTGGCTGCCGGTGATCTTGTTCATTGCGATTCTCGTCGTGGCGCTGGTCGCGTGGCGATTTTGGCCCGGTGGGGAATCGAAGGAGCGGGGCATCTCTTTGGCCGTGCAACGACTCGGCGCGTGGCCGGTCGATCCGCGAACGATAGCCAACCGCGACGATCTCGTGCGTGCCTTCGAGTATCTATCGGTGTTGCTGTGCGGAAGCGCAGCGAAAGTCTGGAACCACCACACGATTGCGGCCGCATTGCGAGCGAAACTGCCAGAATCCGAATCGTACGCGGATGAGTTATCGCACCTGTACGAGTTGGCCAAATATACCTCGGTCGGCGAACCACTACCCGCAACGGCACTCGCCGACGCCCGCCGTTGCCTCTGCCAACTCGCGGGAGTAGCACCCGCATGATTGCCTTCCGCTTCCTGCTAGGCATCGCGATCACAATCGCAGTCTGTACCATCGCGTTCGCACAAGGCGAAGCGAAACCGCAAGCCGCGATTCCCGCGAATGGCACCGAGATCCTGCGCGCATTGCTCAAGTTTCAGAAGTTGGTCCCGCAAGAGAATTTCGACCCGTTCGACCCCGCACCGAGCGAACTCGTCGTGGTGCTGATTGGCAACCGGTTCGAACGGATGCAAGTTTTTACGCAGAACGTACTCCGAAACGATGGTGCGGTCCTGATTGCGACGAACGAAAACATCGAAGTGGGGAACTTCTTCCCCTGGATGAATGTCATCGATCGAACCGCGACGGTTACGGGGCGAGATGTGGAATGTACCCGGCTGCGGCGCTGCTTCCGTGGCGATCCGAACTCGCCATTCGCGACGATGTTGCCGCCACCCGTTCCCGAATTGGCTGCGCTCATCAAAACTTCGCGCGTGGTGGCACACCGGCCATCCGCGTTGTTGCGTAACGTGGCGAACAACCCATATCTTAGCCATACCTTGGCCGAATTCCCCGGCAACTCACGATACCGCGGCGGCGCGGAACTCGAAGATAGCGCGGCCATCGCAGCGATGTCGGATCCCGCGCAGATCGGCAAAGCGGTTGTCGTGGCCGATGTCGGGATGTTCGCGAATCAGATGATGATCGCGAACGAAGCGGCGCGTGCCGACGGTGGCGACACGGGAACCGACAACTTCGTGTTCAGCTACTTTCTCACATCGTACCTCACTACAAAGCGCGACGGCACGAAACGTACGCGGGTGTTGTTCGTCGAAAATGGCAAAATCATTACCGACTTCGACCGCGTGAAACTGGATGCGGGCAATCCGTTCCCCGGTGGTATCCCGCCAATTCCACCGTTTCCGCGTGAAAAACTTCTCGAAATAATCGAGAACAAGATGAACGACGGCATCGAGAAACTTCAAGACGAAGGATTGCCCGAAGCCATTATCACGAAAGACAGAAGCGGTAGATCCTTCAGCAACATCGTCGATGTTGCCACCGTGATCCTCGGCATCGTTGCACTCGGCTTCCTGATGCGGCGCATGTGGGGCAGCCGCATGAAAGCCGATTTCGTGCCGTCGCCGAAGATCGAACTCGATGGCTCTGGCCCGCTCGTGTTGCGGAAACGCAGTGCGCTCAACACGGGAAACATCCGCGAACCGCTCCGCGATCACCTGCGTGTGTTGTTCCAGCAATGGGGCTTACCCGCCGGCGTGGAACCCGAAGAACTGCCACCAATTGCCACCGATCAGCCACGCGGCGGCAAGGCGAAATTGCTACGGGCACTGAACGAATTGTGGGCGATTGCCTACGGTGAGGAAGCGGTCGCGATTGCGCCGTCGCGGTGGCGCGGCCTGCAAGATGCCGTCGTTTACGTGGCGCGTGAGGCCGAGACGGGCAGTTGGAAGTTTCTACCGAACGGGAGCGATGCGTGAGCGAACTAATGGAAATCGTGCCCGTCATTCAACCCGACGGCGACGATCCCACGGCCATCGCGAAGTCACTTGCCAAGCAGGCGAGCGACCTGGGGCGGAAGGTGGCCGCCGAAGTTTCGAAGGTCGTCGTCGGTGCGAACCACGTTACTGAGCAACTGCTGATCGCGATGATCGCCAGCGGCCATGTTCTGCTCGAAGGCGTGCCCGGCGTGGCGAAAACGACGCTCTCGAAAGTCTTCGCGAAATTGCTCGGTTGTCAGTATCAGCGGATCCAGTTCACGCCGGACTTGCTGCCGTCGGACGTCACCGGCACTTCGATCTACGACCGCAACAAGAACGATTTCATCTTGCGTCAGGGGCCAATATTCACGCAGGTTTTGCTCGCCGATGAAATCAACCGCGCCCCCGCGAAAACGCAGGCGGCACTGCTCGAGGCGATGCAAGAGTATCAAGTGACGGTCGACGGCCAGACGCTGATGTTGCCGCGGCCATTCCTCGTGCTGGCCACCCAAAACCCGATCGAGCAAGAAGGCGTCTACCGCCTGCCCGAAGCGCAACTCGACCGCTTCCTTTTACGCATCGAAATGGGCTACCCCGGTTACGATCACGAAGTCGACTTGCTCAAACTCCACGGCAAACCGCCCGTAGACGTCTCGACGCTCTTCGACCCGACGCTCATTCTCTCGCTGCAAAACCGGCTGACATCGGTGTTCGGGCGCGACACGCTTTACCACTACATCGTGCAAATTGCCGAAGCGACTCGCGAACACCCCGATGTTGCGCTCGGTGCCAGCCCGCGTGCGGCCCTTTCGCTGATGCGATGTGCGCGGGCGCGGGCCGTGTTGCGTGGCAACCATTATTTCACCCACGCCGACGTGCAAGCCGTGGCAATGGGCGTACTCGGCCACCGGATTATCCTTCGCCCGGAAGCTGAGATTGAAGGCCGCGAAGTCAGCGATGTCGTGAAGGACGTGCTAGCCGAAGTGAAAGTCCTCGAAACCGCGTAGCGGACAACCGAACCGCATCGTCAAAAAAAACGCCGCGATCCGCTTGCCCCAACGGGGATGCGCGGGATATACTGCAAATAGATCGATAGCGATTCCCGCCGGTCGGGGTTACCTTCAACCTCCTCCAACATTTGTTTCCCGTTTCACTCTGTTGAGGAGGTTTCTCGCATGTTCGCATTTCTACCTGGTGTCGGCCCACAAGAGATTCTGCTTCTGGTACTGCTCGGCGTGCTGCTTTTCGGGCGGAAACTGCCGGAAATCGGTCGTTCGCTTGGCAAGACCGTCGTCGAGTTCAAGAAGGGCGTCAAAGGCCTCGAAGACGAAGTTTCGACCGATTCGCCCTCGCGATCAATCGAACCCGAGCCAATCAAGGCCCCCCAACGCATCACCAACACAACGCCCA
>JAYSYI010000359.1:0-14344 GCA_043727665.1 Limnoglobus sp.
AACACGCTCCGTCGTGGCGGAGTTCGGCAATGCGTTGCGTCGAACGACATCACGCAATCGCTCGGTTTTGGCTTTCAAACCGGCACGCGGGTCGGCGACGGGGGCACGTGCCATACGCTGCGCTTGCTCGGCGCGGTCGAGCGGATCGGTAACGGGGAGTGCCTTCTGGGCTTCGGTTAATTTCGTGTTCGCATCGAGTTGCAAGTCGCGAACCCGTGCCAATTCGGGCCGCAGTGCGACGATTTCCCGTTGCAACCACGCCTTCATCGACTCCGCGGACAAGATGCGAATTTCGACTTCCGGGCTTCGGCCGGGCGCTTTGTCGATCGTGTAATCGTCCCAGTCGGTTGCCATCGCTCGCAGGAAAATTACGTCGCCATCTGCGGGCGGCTTACCTGCGGCATCTGCAAACTGTGCGATCGGTACTACGCGCTCGTCCTCGAGAACCTGCGGTTGCGGGCGAATCGTTGCCGTGACGGTGCCGACCACCGCTTGCAGCGTGTTCGCGTTGCGTTCGGCATCGATCGCGGGCCAGACGCGATACGGTTCCTCGCCGCTACGATGTTCCCAATTCAGTTGGCGGACGGCAAACGTGCGATCATCGGCACGCGTGCGAATGAGCAATTTCGCCGTGGGTAGCAGCAACAACGGATCTTGCCCCGCACGCGGTTTGTCGATCGTCACCATCGGCGCGGGGTCGGGCGTGGTGGAAATCTCGAGGAGCCGCGTACCGGTAAGGCCGCGTTCATCGGTGAAGCGGAGCGCGTAGATTCCGTTGAGCGGCGGGGCAAAATCGGCCTGCATCTGTTGGCCTTCATCACCGGTAATCGCAAGCGGAAGATCTTCGAGGAAGCGATCCGCGATGAGTTGGCTGCCGAACATCGCGAACGGATTCGTTGCGGCAATCGACGCGATGGCGGCAGCCACTTGGTTCGCGGACGTGTCTCCTTGGTAGTGCAGCACCGCCGTGCGTATTCTGCGATCCGCCTTCGCATGAAGCTGAATCTGCGTGCCCGACACGCCAGTAACAATGCCGGTACCATCGGGAAGGTCTTGCGCAGGCAGCCCCGTGTAGCGTGGGTACGTCAGCCGGATTTGCGGCGTCGAACGGCCATCGAGCACAATCAACTTCGGTGGCGACACGACTTCGACCCGTTGCCAGACGCTCGTGGCATCGTTCGCAGTCACCTGAAATTCGAACGTCTCCGACACGCGATCCGGCCCGAGAATTGCGCGACCGTTCGCCGCATCGCCTTCAAGAATCAACGGCACGCGTTCAGTTTGAATCATGCCGTTCGCCGTGCGGAGTTGAATCGCGGCATCGTCAGGAATCTCGCCACGGACGCGGAATTGTACCGTCAACGATTCGCCGCGTGCGAGTAATGTTGGCGGTTTGAGGAGTTCGAGCGTCGTACGCGGTGGCCATGCGTGTTGGCCGTACGGGTCGAATAATCGCACCCCCGCGTGCGCCGCGCGATTGCCGTACACCAGCATCACCACCCCGAGTGCCAGCAAGCCGATGAACATCAGCCCGAACGCCCGCCATAGCTTCCCCGTGGGGATAATCGACTGCGTATCGCAATCATCGGCGAGATCTTCCGCACGCTTCATTGCGGCACGCCGGAACGAATTTTCGCCACGGTCGCGGGGAGTCTCCACGCGATCCTGGAACGACACCGCGCTGGCGAGCGCATCGTTGAGCGACGGGAAACGCGTTTCCAAAATGTGCGCGATGCGAAGTGGCCGCACCGATTCGCGACTCGGCCGCACGATGCCGCGCACGAACAGAACGCCACTACAAATAAGTAGCGTCAGCAGCCCGGTGGCCCGCAGTGATGAATGGAGATTGAAGGCAATATCGAGCACGCAAACCAGTGCCACAATGAACGCGAACCAGGCGATGAGCGAGAACGTACCCGTGATTACGCGAACGGCTCGACGTGTCCGCCCCAACGAACGCAATCGCTCGGCAAGCGGCGGTGCGGCATATCCCGGCGGTCGAAGAACGAGGGGCATCGGCGATACTCCCAGAGCGTTGACTCAGAACATCATAAGAGTCGTTCGCGCTTCCGTAAAACCCATTCGACACCGAAGAGCATCAGCAGTAACGCATATAGCCCCGCGTGGTTCCAGATCGGCACTGGCGGGCACGGTTGGTTCAATGGCAGTCGCGTCGTCTCGGGTAGTTCGTCTAACAGTTTCTCGTAGTCGAGCAGCGTATAAAATTTACCTCGCGATTCGGCGGCGGCGCGGGTCATGTCTGCCACGTTCATTTCTAGGCGCGTGCGCTCGCCGGGTGGCGGCAGCACCTTTGCCTCGGCTTTCGGCGCGGTGCCGGGCCATTCGGGTTCGGTCAGGCGGAAGCGATATTCGCCCTCAGGGGTACGTGCGAGCGTGCCTTGATACGTCCCGCGACTGCCTTCGACTTTGCTCAGTGGCATCGTCTGCGTTTCGCTATCGCCGATCGGCGGCGAACCATCTTTGAATCGCAACGGGGCACGCTCGATGCGCACTTTCACGGTCGTGGCTTCGGGGGCCGGGGCGTCATCGGGGAAGCGAACCGTCACGCGGATCGGTTCGTCGCGGCGATACGATGTCTGCTTGTCGGTCTTAATTTCCAGCCGGGAAACGCGGTTTCGCGACAATGTGCGAATCGCCTGCCGCCAGAAGCGGTTGTAATGTTCCTCGTCGCGTCGGAACCGCCAGCGCCACGTTTCGTCGAAACCGAAAAAGATCACGCGACCCGTTCCGGAAAATTGTTGGAGTACCAGCGGGTGATTTTCGCCGGTCGCGCCTTCGGCCATTCGCTCCGGGTGGACCGCCAGAACTTCGGCGGAGAGTTTGCGAACGTAGCCACCCGCGTTCCAGAATAGCGGCTTCAAGTTCGAGAAAATCTTGTTGCTCTCGACGTCGCCATCGGCGAAACGGAACAACGGATGGGCCAACCCGGCGGGCGTTAGTTGCAGCCGATACCCGGCAGGAATCGGCTTCTCTTCGGTGGATGCCGCAGGGCCGTCTGCGTTGACCGGCGCGATGGGCAACACCGCCGCGAGTGTCGTGGCGAAGTATGCACTCGGTGAAGCGTGTTCCCCGGCGATCAGCAGCAAACCGCCGCCACGTTGTTTCACGAAGTCCGTAAGGTCTTGCACGGTGCGTTCGGCGTGTGGCAAACGCGATGGGTCGAAGTCGCCGAGGATGACGACGTCGTAGCCGAATAGTTCACTGCGCGTTGGGAAACTCCGAATCGCGCTGCGGTCGGTGGTGGCGTAATCGTTCGAGGCATCGAGCAACAGCGTGCTGAGTTCGATCGATTTCCACTTGCTGCCCGGTTCGACTTCGCGTTCAAGTAGCACTTTCAGGAAGCGAAATTCGTAGCGCGGGTAGCCTTCGACGTACAGCACGCGGATCTTTGGATTTTCGGTGACAACAACTTGTCGCTCGATGCGGTTATTTGCGATCTCAGCTTCACCCGAAGTCGTGGGAATCTCGATAACATACGTGCGTTCGCCGGGTTGCGTGGGCGTGTGACGCAGCCGAAACGCGACCGGTTTCCCCGTCGCATCGGGTACGATGTTCGCTTCGTCGAGCGGGATAAGCGTGTCGCCGACTTTCTCGGAGAGCGTCGCACGAATTGTTTTCGGCACACCCACGCCACGTACGGTCAGGCGGGCCTCGAACAGGAGTTCGTCGTTTTTCACGACTGTGTCTTCGGAACGCAAATCGCCGATGCTCAGATCGAGCGGATCGCTCGCTTCACCGAAGCCGACGAGGTATAGCGGCACCCCGGCCTGTGCGGCTTCGCGGCCCGCTTTCGGCAAGTCGTCGCCCGCCGTCGTCACCCCGTCAGTCAACACGATCACCGCCGCAAGTGAACTGCCCCGGAAGGTCTTGAGCACGGAGCGGACGCCATCGCCCAAACGGCTCGATTCGCCTTTCGCGGCAATGCCTTCGATGGCCGTCGCCACTGCCGCACGTTCCTTCGCATCGTTGGCACTCGCCAGAAATCGCGTCTGATCGGAGACGGCAAACAGATGGACTTTCCACTGCTTATCGACGAGCAGTTTCGTCAGCCAATCGCAATCGGGCCGCAACAGCAACCACTTCGCGAGTTCGATTCGTTGGGGCAATTCGACGCCAGATAGCTTCGCCAGTTCGTCCGCCTTCGCGCGGATCGCGGGATCGCGGAGATCATCGCGGT
This sequence comes from Limnoglobus sp., assembly GCA_043727665.1. GTDB lineage: Bacteria > Planctomycetota > Planctomycetia > Gemmatales > Gemmataceae > Limnoglobus. The sequence continues at coordinate 4,199 of JAYSYI010000359.1, forward strand.
GTGCCATGCTTGCGGAATCGTCGATGAGGATCGCGATGTCGGGCCAACCCTCGCGATCGAACGCAATGCGCAGTTGCGGTAACAGCACGACGATGGCGAGCAGGTACGCAGCCAGCCGCAAGCCAGCAGGCAGCACGACGCTGCGCCAACCGGCGGTCGCCCGGCTCTCGTTGCGGTACAGCCAAACGACGATGGCGAACGCAGTTAGCGCGAGGCCGCCGAGTAGCCGGTGGTCGAGTTTCGGCGACCGCGAAAGTGCGGGAGAAGACTCCAACCGCCAACGTGTGCCTTCACCCGCTTCGGCCGCTGGCAGCCCCGCCACGCGCTCGACGAGGTGGCGATGTTCTTGCGGAATGTGGCTGAGGAATTCCCCCGACCACAACCCGTGTAAACTCGTGGCGATGACCGCAGCGGCCACGAACAACAACGGCCAACCGATGATTTTCGCCCAACGGATACCGCGCGATATTTCGGGTGGCGAGCCATTCGCGATGACCGACCGCGCCGGCCCGAGTCGCCACGCGAGGATGAGTTCCCCCGCAAATGCAGCAATCGCCAACAGCACGAATACCCTTGCCAATGAGGGGCCATGCGGCTTCGGCGCGACGACGACCGATGTGCCATCGCTGCTCGTTTGCACGATTTGTTCGATCTCACGAACGACCTGAATCGTTGGATGAATCGCGGCCAGCACCTCCGGATTGATGCGGCGTAAATCGGACTCGGAGCCGCCACCGGAAATCGTCTCAGGGACATTCACGGCGAGGTACGAACTTTGCGATGACCCCGCCGCGAGGCGATACAACCCACCGAGGTGCGTATCGGGAAACCGCACCACGCCGCCGTTTTCGTGAACAGCCACCGTAGCGGTTTCCGATGTGCCGTTGGGTAAAGTCAGCGTTGCCGTCGAACCCACGGTCGCTTCGCCGAGGTATTCTTCGATGGCATCACCGACGCGATAATTGCGGCGCGTGGGGTTTGCCACCACGTGCCGCAACAGTTCGTGTACGAATGGCAGATAGCTCGGGAGGATCGGCCATTCGTTCCAATCGGCGTTGAACGTACTCGCGAATACGACCACCTTGCCGCGGTGTTTTTGCCACTCAATAACAGCCACGTCCGGCTTGCGTTTGTCGTCCGTTTTCGGCTTGCCCTCTTCGACGAACGACAGAATCCGACGGCCGCGACCTTCCGGGTATTCGAGCGAAATATACTTCGAGAACGGCACGCCGATGAGGCCCGCGCGGGCATTGTCGTCTTGGAACACATTCAGCGGTGCGCGGCGGAATGCATCGTCGTCGCCGAACAGCCGGAACCCCGGATCCTGCGGATTCGCACGCGATTTCACAGCCCCGAGTTTGCCGGGCAGCAACCCGTTGCCGTCGGCGAACAGTAGCCGATTGTAAAGCTCGGCGTTTGCGGCTACGTTCGGGCCGAGGCCGAACACGACGCTGCCGCCACGTTTCAATAAGCCTTCCAAACGAGCGATTTGCGATGGCGTGACGGTGGGGACATCGCACAAAAACACGCAGTCGTACGGCGTGAAGTCCGAGAACGTGGCATCCGTGAATTCGTCGAGGCTGATGACCTTGGGGCGGGCCGGGTTGCCCGGTAACGGCTTGCCGCCCGGCGCGAGTGCCTCCGTGAGATACTCCGATGCACGGCGTAACGGTTCGCTCGCGTTTTTGCCGTTCACGATCAGGCAGTTCAAGCCTTCGCGGACATCGACGACGAGCGTTCGCGAATCGTCCGCCGGAAGATCGTCGGCTTCGACGAGCCGAACTTGCAAGGCGTGCAAACCCGACTGCTTAAAACGCGACGCACCATCGAGCACAAAGCGGATCGTCGCGCGGTCGTTCGCCGCAATGCGATCGATCGTCCGCGTCTCTAACGGCAACAGCGAACCATCGCTCGGCCGACCGAGAAAGAGTTCGACGCGAATCTGCGTTCTCGCCGTGTTGCCGAAATTATCGATGATCGCCGTCACCGTTGCTGGCTCGTTGACGAGCGACACCGGATCGGCCACCGCGAGTTCGGCGATGGTCAAGTTGTCGATCTCGCCATCGGCCACATCGACGACGATGAGGTTCGAGCGATTGGTAATTTTCGTCCAGATTTCCGGCGTCGGCCCATCCGCTTTTGGGAGCAGGCCCGACCACGCCACACGTTGCAAATCGGTGAAGATTTGCACGTCGCGCTGGAGGTAGTTTCGCGGCGAACGGTTCAGCACATCGACGGTCTGCGCCAACCCGGATGCCACATCGGACAACCCGTGCGTCGGCTTCAAGTTTCGCAGTTCCGCGAGGACTTTTTCAGTGTCGTTCGACGGGCCAGGAATCACCGTCACCGCTTGGCCAGCCAGTGCAATCAGCGTGAAGCCGTCGCCGGGGTTCGCGGTGAGAATCGACTTTTCTGCTTTCTCGATCGCTACGTCGAACCGCGTGCGCGCCTCCGCTTTCGCCGTCATGCTCAGTGAACAATCGACGAGCAAAACATGGTGCGTTCGCGGCGAATTCCGCGTCGTTTCGGCCATACCGGGAACGACCGCTTGCCAGATTTGTTCGGCCCACGGCGTCGCCGCGACCATCGCTGTTAGTGGAAGGATCAAACACAGAATTCGTGCAGCGAGCAAAAACCAACGATCGATCTGGCGGCGATGTTTCTTCTTCGATGCCGACAGAAACCGCATGGCGGCCCACGCCACGACGCGCACCCGTTGGCGATACAGCATGTGGATGAGTACGGGAACGGCGATGCCGAGCAACAGGGAGGTGGCCGCCACGGCGGGGATCGCCAGCATCGCGAACGGAACGATTATCATGGAGTGCATCGCGACGCGAATTCGGAGTGCGGAGGAACTGTTCTTGAACCGAATTGTACGGAAGGAAACAACGATGGCGTCCGGATCGAACGCCATCGCGGTTTGCGATTACTTGTCGTCTTTCTTGACTTCGACCATGTCCTTCTTGGTGCTCGCCACGATTGCGACGAGTTCGTCGATTTCCGTTTGGGGTACCTTGTACTTCTTCAGCGTGTCGATGAGGTCACCCGCGAGTGCATTGAATTCGTCTTCGGTGATCTTCATCCCGGCGTGCGATGTCTTCATGTCGCGCCCAGTGTACTTCAGCGGGCCACCGCTATTCGCGCTGATGAGTTCCACGAGCAATTTCTCGAGGTTCGTCACGCCCGCCGCGTCGAGTTTGTACTTGCCGTTACGCAAGAAGTTGACCTTCTTATCGGCGGCCGCAACCGCAACGAAATCGTGAACCACAGCTTCAACCGACTTCTGCCCACCAAGGCGATCCCACAGGACTTTCTTCGTCTCGACGGGTTTCGTCTCGGGCTTTGGATCGGGCTTCTTGGCTTCGACCATATCCTTCTTGGTGCTCGCAACGATTGCGACGAGTTCGTCGATTTCGGTTTGGGGCACCTTGTACTTCTTCAGCGTGTCGACGAGGTCACCCGCGAGTGCGTTGAATTCCGCTTCGGTGATTTGCATGCCTGCGTGCGAGCTTTTCATATCGCGACCGGTGTACTTCAGTGGGCCACCGCTATTCGCACTGATCAGTTCCACTAGCAGTTTTTCGAGACGCGTCACGCCGGCCGCATCGAGCTTGTACTTGCCATCGCGGAAGAAATTGACCTTCTTATCCGTGGCGGCCAACCCGACGAAATCGTGAACGACGGCTTCCACGGCGGGTTGCCCACCGAGACGTTCCCACAGGGCTTTCTTGACGCCGCGAATGTCGTTCTGAATTTCATCGAGTGCCGTGCGAAGCGTGAACGCGCCGTCGGTCGCGGTTTCTTTTTTCGCTTTGGCGAGTTGGTTCGTCACCGATTCTGCCAGTTTCGGCTTGTGATCGAGCAGCGGAACGACGGCCGAGAGTGTGCCTTGGTACAGGCGGTAGCAGCCTTCGTAGTTGCCCGCGTTGTAAAGATCGACGCCGCTCGTCACGGTTTCGAACACGAGTTTGCTGAGTCGCTTATCGAGATCGGTGCGGCTCAGCGGGTCCGCCGCCGGGGCCGCGAAGCCGATTAGCACCGTTGCCGAGATCGCCAGAATCCATCGCATCAGAAGTCCCTCCGTTGAGTTGCCGAACCACCACCTCGTAGGTCGGTCATCATAGATTACGCAAATATCACCCGATCTGGTTCATCAATTCTGCCCGTTCGCCCAAAACTATCACGAATGCATGACGTAGCCACCATCGACGTTGATCGTTTGCCCCGTGACGTTCATCGCTCGTTTCGACGCGAGAAAGACGGCCATCTGTGCGATGTCTTCGGGTGTCTGCCATCGTCGTAGCGGGACGATGTTGCGGATTTTGTCGTCGGTCCACTCTTCGTAAGTGCGGTACGTCTCCGGCGACTGACGGTCGGCCCACGCTTGCCACACGCTTCGGTTCAGGTCGGTTTTCACCATGCCGGGGTTGATCGCATTCGCACGCACGCCGAACGGGGCCAGATCCTTCGCAGCACACTGCATGAAGTTGATGACACCCGCCTTCGCGGCACTGTACGGCGGGTCGGTTTGGGAACCGATCTGCCCAGCCACGCTGGCGAGAAAGGCGAAGGTGCCCTGCCCCGCTTCGGCCATGCCCGGCGCGAATGCGTGTGCGACGTGGACGGCACCGAGCAAGTTGACGCGTATCGGTCGCTCCCAGTCGGCGGGTTCGAGTTTCCAGAACGGGAAGCCAAACTTCCCAGAACCGACGCCCGCCGCATACACAACATGATCGATCCGCCCGTGCCGACTGCGAATGCGGCGTTCGGCTTCGCGAACCGATTCGTACTCGGTGGCATCGACGATCTCCGCCTCCGAACGTAGTATCGCAGCCTCGGCAATCACAGCATCGGAACGATCGCAGAGTATCGTTCTGGCACCCTCGAATGTGAATTGCGCGGCAATCGCCAAGCCCAACCCGCGTGCCGCCCCGATCACCACGGCAACTTCGTCGGTCAATTCGAGATTCACGCAGCCTCCGGTTCTCGTTCGCGAAACTTTCCAATACCGGGAAAAATGTCAGTAGTATTCGCCGGTTCTTTTGCGATACTACTATTGTCGGCCAAACACTCCCACCTGCCGACTGTCGGAATCGATAGAAAATCCCACCGCCTGAAGCACGACGTATGAAACGATACGCATTAGCCGCCTTCGTGGCATTCACCTTATGCACCGCTGCCAGTGCGGCCGACGACCGCGCGGGGAACGATTTCTTCGAAGCGAAGATTCGGCCCGTACTCGTTGCGCAGTGCGTGAAATGCCACGATGCCGCCGCCGAAACGGCGAAGAAGCTCAAGGGTGGCCTGCGTCTCGATTCGCGTGACGCGATCTTGAAAGGTGGCGACACCGGAGCCGCGATTGTGCCGGGTAAGCCGGATCAAGGCACGTTCCTGAAGGCGTTGAAGTACGACGGCGATTTGCAGATGCCACCGAGTGGCAAGCTACCCGCCGCCACGATTGCCGACTTTGAAAAGTGGGTGGCAATGGGCGCACCCGACCCACGCGACGGCAGCACGACGACGACTTCGGGAATCGATCTCTTAAAAGGCAAACAGTTCTGGGCGTTCCAACCACCACGTTCGTCGAGCATTCCTGTCATCGAAAAACCGAAAGTTCCGATCAGGAATCCGATCGATTCCTTCGCACACAAATCGTGGGATGACAAGCTACTGTCACCCGTCGGCATTGCGGATAAACGCACGTTCATTCGGCGGGCGTATTTCGACCTCATCGGCTTGCCGCCAACGATCGACGAAGTGACTGCGTTCGAGCACGACAACACCCCGGATGCTTACTTGAAACTGCTCGATCATTTGCTTGCGTCGCCGCACTACGGCGAGCGTTGGGCACGGCACTGGCTCGACGTAGCCCGCTACTCGGAAGATCAGGCCCACACGTTCGAAGTAAAACCGAAGGCGAATGCCTACCGTTACCGCGACTGGGTGATTCGCGCATTTAACGCCGATATGCCGTACGACCAGTTCGTGCGGCTCCAGATTGCGGGCGACCTCGTCAGTGAGAGCGAAGGCGATTTATTCACTCGCATCGCGGGCCTCGGCTTCCTCGGGTTGGGTGCGGAATATTACAAAAACACCTTCCGTGAACAAGCGGTGGCCGACGAACTCGACGACCGCGTTGACACACTAACGCGCGGCTTCATGGGCATCACGGTGTCGTGTGCGCGTTGCCACGACCACAAATTTGACCCGATCCCCACGCGAGATTATTACTCGATCGCGGGCATCTTCAACGGGTCGAATCTGGCGGAAGCGCCGCTCGTTTCGCCGGTCGAAGTCAAAAAGTATGCCGACGGGCAGCAGGTCGTCAAAGCACACGACGACAAGATCAAAGCGTGGCTCGCCGAACGATCCGCGAAAGTCGCCGAAGCCGAAGTTCACAAGACGGCGAAGTATCTCGTTCAATCGCGGAAGATTCAAACAGCACAAGGTACGGCCACAAAACCCGATCTCGAAAAGTTCGCGAAAGAGGCGTCTTTAGATGTGCGCATTCTCAAACAGTGGCTGAAATACACCGACCCCAAGAACGCCACGAAAGTCGTGCCCGAGCTAAAAGCGTGGTTTGCGATCAAGCCCGATGCGACCGCCGAGGAAACCGCAACCCTGGCAGCGGCTTTCGAGAAAGCCTTGCAAGCGGCAGTTGCGGAAAAGAGTAAGCCGAAGAAGGAACACGAAACACTCATCAAGGCGATCTTCCTCGAACCGAACGGGCCGTTCGCGGTACCGGCTGCGGATGTCGAAAAACAACTTGCTCCCGACGATAGCAAAACCCTCGCCGCAATGCGCGTGCAATTGCAAGAGACGAAGAAAACCGCGCCGCCGATGTACCCCGCGGCCAGCGTGTTGCAAGGCGGCGGTACCACTATGAAAGTGCTCGTCCGTGGCAACCCGTTGAAGTTCGGCGAAGTCGCACCGAAAGGCTTCTTGCAGTTACTCTCGTCGCCGATTTCCACGACCACCAAAGACTACTCGCGGCTCGATTTGGCCAACGCCGTCGCGTCGAAAGACAATCCCCTTACGGCACGCGTGATCGTCAACCGAGTCTGGCAGCAGCATTTCGGTAAAGGACTCGTCGGCACGCCGAGTAACCTCGGCAAGCTCGGCGACCGGCCCACGCATCCCGAACTGCTCGACTGGCTCACGCTTCATTTCATCGAACGCGGTTGGTCGATCAAAACGCTGCACCGCACGATCATGCTGTCTTCGACGTACCAACTCAAAAGTTCGACCACCGCGGCAGGGATCGCCACCGATGGCGACAACGCGATGTTGTGGCGTGCGAACCGCCGTCGCATGGATGTGGAAATCTGGCGAGACAGCCTTCTCGCGGTATCCGGGAACCTCGATCGCACGGCGGGCGGGCCGACGTTCGACCTGAAATCGGACACGAATCGCCGCACGGTGTACGCCAAAATTAGTCGGCACGAACTCGATGGCTTGTTGCGACTGTTCGACTTCCCCGATGCCAACGTGACCGCCGACAAACGCACCGTCACCACCGTGCCGCAACAGCAATTGTTCGCGCTCAACAGCGAGTTCATTCTGAAGCAAGCGAAGAGTTTTGCCGCACGGTTGCAACGCCTGCCGAACGATACAGAGCGTATCCGCGCGGGTTACCAACAGGCCTACGGACGGCTGCCCACCGACAAGGAACTGTCGCTCGGCGAACGATACCTGACCATGAAGCCGACGACGGAAGACAAGCTTTCGCGGTTGGAACAATACGCCCAGATTCTGCTCGCATCGAACGAGTTCCTTTACATCGATTAATCGCAGAGGTACGACGATGCTCCCGATGAATCGCCGACAGTTGTTAGCCCGCACGGGTACCGGTTTCGGTATGCTTGGCTTGGCAGGCGTACTCGCTTCGAGTGGCGAACTTGCGGCGGCCGTTCCGGCCGCATCGCCGCTGTCCCCGAAGCTGCCACACTTTGCGCCGAAAGCGAAGCACGTCATCCACCTGTTCATGAACGGCGGCCCGTCGCAGGTCGATACTTTCGACCCGAAACCGGCGCTCGATAAGTATCACGGCCAAAAGCCCGCTGCCGCCGGACTGAAGACCGAACGCAACACGGGCGGACTGTTTCGCTCGCCGTTCAAATTCGTGAAGTGCGGGAAGTCGGGCATCGAAGTCTCGGAGATTTTCCCCGAAATCGGCAAGTGCATCGACGACATCTGCGTCATCCGTTCGATGCACACGAACGTGCCGAACCACGAGCCATCGTTGTTGATGATGACCTCGGGCAACACGCAGCCGATCCGCCCGAGTATGGGTTCGTGGCTGTCGTACGGCCTAGGCACCGTCAACCAAAACCTGCCGGGCTTCGTGGTGCTCTGCCCCGGCAAGCCGGTCGTCGGCCCGCAACTCTGGGGGAACAGTTTCTTGCCGGGCGTGTATCAGGGTTGCCACATCGCCAGCCTCGATCCGAAGCGAATCATCGAGCATATCGAAAATAAAAGCGTGACCAAAACGAGCCAGCGCGGGCAACTCGATTTGCTCAACGAACTCAACCGGATGCATCGCGATGTTCGCGATAACGACGACCAACTCGATGCGCGCATCCAGTCGCTCGAAATGGCGTACCGGATGCAAACCGAAGCCCAGGAAGCGTTCGATGTCAACCGCGAAACCAAGGGCACCCGCGAACTCTACGGCAGCGGCACGTTCGCCGATTCGTGCCTGATCGCGCGTCGCCTCGTCGAGCGCGGCGTCCGCACGGTGCAAGTGTTCTTCGGTTCCGGCCAACCGTGGGACGATCACGGCGAACTCGAAAAAGGTCACCGCGAGAAGGCGAAAGCGAGCGACAAAGCCGTGGCCGCACTTCTCACAGACCTGAAACGAACGGGGTTATTCAAAGACACTCTCGTGTTATGGGGCGGCGAATTCGGCCGCACGCCGACATCCGAAGGCGCATCCGGCCGCGACCACAACAACCACGGCTTCAGCGTTTGGATGGCAGGCGGCGGCGTGAAAGGCGGCATGACCTATGGCGCATCCGACGAGTTTGGCTTCGCCGCCGTCGAGAAGAAAGTCCACGTCCACGATCTCCACGCCACGATGCTGCACCTGATGGGGATCAATCACGAAAAACTGACGTACCGGTACAGCGGTCGCGATTTCCGCCTCACAGACGTTCACGGCACCATCGTCAAAGACATCCTCGCGTAATTCTGCAACGTAAATTTATTTACTACAGTCATACAATACTTGTGATATACAACATTGATACACGCCTCGACTGGCCACTCCCGTTGAACGGCGAGTGGAGCGACCTCAAATCGAGCTTCGACCTGGTGAAACTTCGCGGAAAATTAGTCTTCGTACTCGTTGCCTTGCGCATGACATGAAGCCTCAGGTACCCTTTTTCCTGCTTCGCACCACCAACTGGTACATTAAACGATAACGCGGTTTCGCCCTGAGTTACCATCTGTCTGCGAGGGTTCGAACATGAAGTTTCTGGTGAATATCGAGCGGGACGAAGACGGGGCGTGGGTAGTGGAGTGCCCGGCCATTCCGGGGTGCGTCAGTCAAGGTGAGACCAAGGACGCGGCCCTAACGAATATCCTCGACGCCATTCGGTCGTGTTTGGAAGTTCGTGCGGAGCGGGGATTACCTTTGACCGTAGAGACCCGCCAGATCGAGGTGATGGTCTGATGGCACGTCTCCCAGTTCTTGGCGCGTCCGATGTGGTCCGGGCTTTCAAAGCCATCGGTTGGGAAGTCGCCCGTTCGGGCAACCACATTATCTTAGTCCGCGACGGATCGAATGTCAGCCTGTCGGTTCCGAACCATGCCGAAGTGGCTCGGGGTACGTTGAGACGGTTAATCCGAGACGCAGGAGTGTCGGTCGTAGAGTTTACGGATGCTCTCACCTCGTAAAATGCCTACCAGTCGTCCTATACCAGAGCAATTGTTTTTCTGAAATGTAGCCGTACCGTTCGCACCACCCACACGAGACACAACCATGGCCACCAAGCCGGAAGTTCGCTTGCAAGAACTGCACCTGATACTTCCGCCCGCGCCGAAGCCGATGGGGGTTTATAAGCCTGCTGTGCGCGTCGGCAACATTCTGTACATCTCGGGGCACGGGCCGCTAAAACCGGACAAAACGCTGATTACCGGGCG
>JAYSYI010000360.1:0-4755 GCA_043727665.1 Limnoglobus sp.
ACATCACGAAAACGCACGTCCTCTGGAAGAAGACCAAAGGGTTGCCTTACGTACCGTCCGGCATCGTCATCGGCGGCCAACTCGTGCTCGTCAAAGATGGCGGGCTCGTGACCGCATACGACACGAAAACGGGCAGCGAAATTTACCTTCAGGAACGCGTGGTCGCCGCAGGTCGCTATTATGCTTCCGCAGTCTCCGCGAATGGCAACATTTACTTTACGATGCTCGACGACGGCACAATCACCGTGCTGAAAGCGGGCGAGAAGATGCCCGAAGTCGTCGTGAAAAATCCGAAGTTGGGCGAGCGAGTCGCCGCCACGCCCGCGATCGCAAACGACACGCTGTTCGTGCGAACCGCAGGCCATTTGTACGCCTTCGTCGAGAAGAAGTAACACCCCGATACTGGAGCAGAGATGACTAGTTTTCCACACGACGAAGTGCTCGATCAACTCCGCTGGCGTTATGCCGTCAAGAAGTTCGATACTTCGCGAAAAATCCCCGCCGATGCGTGGGCCAAACTCGAAGAGGCGCTGATTCTTTCGCCCTCTTCGTACGGTTTGCAACCATGGAAGTTCTTCATCGTCAACGATCCGGGAACCCGCGAGAAGCTGTTGCCGCATTCGTGGGGGCAACGTCAGGTCGTCGATGCGTCGCACCTCGTCGTGTTTGCCGTGAAAGCGGATGTCGGCCCCACCGATGCCGAACGGCTCGTCGCACGCACTGCCGAAGTCCGCGGCATTCACCCGGCCGTTCTCGATACTTACAAGAACATGATGATCGGCTCGTTGACGCGTCAGACGCCCGAACACGTGCGCGAATGGATGACGCGACAAGTGTTTATCGCGCACGGCGTGTTTTTAGCCACAGCCGCGATGATGGGCATCGATGCCTGCCCAATGGAAGGCTTCGTCGCAGCACAATACGACGAAATTCTCGGCCTGCCCGCGAAGGGCTATCGTGCGGTCGTAATTGCAACCGCCGGTTACCGAGCCGTCGACGATGCCAACGCCACGCTCGCGAAAGTCCGCTTCCGCAAGAGCGAGATCATCGAAACGATTTAAGGAGCCTCCACGATGCGCTGCTACGAGTTTGTTTCCAGTGGTAGCGCGTTCGCTGTGCAGGTCGTGAAACGCCCCGAGCTGACTCCGACGGCGGGGCGGGTGATCGTTCGTGTTAGGGCGGCATCGCTAAATTATCGCGATCTCATTCAACTTCGAAATCAAGCGGGTCGGAATGTCTCGGGCCGCATTCCGCTCTCCGATGGGGCGGGCGAAATCGTTGCGATTGGTGCGGGCGTCGCAGGCGTCAAAGTGGGGGATCGCGTGGCGGGGATCTTCTTCCCGGACTGGCTCGGTGGCCGTTTCGACATGAAGTATAACCCCAGTGCGCTCGGTGGCGCGACAGCCGATGGCATGATGACGGAATACGCGGACCTGGCTGCGGATGCGGTGGTGCCGATACCGAATCACCTGACGTACAAAGAGGCCGCTTGCTTGCCGTGTGCGGCTGTCACCGCGTGGTCGGCACTAATGAACCACGGCGGGCTGTCCCCCGATGATGTGGTGTTGATACTCGGTACAGGTGGCGTATCGATCTTCGCGTTACAAATCGCAAACGCCGTGGGCTGCCGCGTGATTGGCACGTCGAGCAGTGATGCCAAACGCGAGCGCCTCCGCGAACTCGGTTGTCGCGATTCGATCAATTATCGAACGACGCCCGATTGGGAAAAAGAAGTCGCACGCCTCACCGAAAAGCGTGGCGTCGACTGCGTGGTGGAAGTCGGCGGCGGTGGCACGCTCGGTAAATCGATGGCATCGGTGGCGGCGGGCGGACGGATCGCGCTCATCGGTGTTCTCACTGGGTTTGCCCCGCCGCAGGACAGTTTGTTCCCTCTTGTGGCAAAAAATGCGACGATCCACGGCATCTACGTCGGTTCGCGAACGGACTTCGTCGCAATGAACGCATTCCTTGCTGCAAAGGCGATTCGCCCGATTATCGATCACACGTTTTCCTTCGACGATTTCGCACATTCGTTGGAATATCTCGCCTCCGGAAGTCACTTCGGGAAGGTCGTTCTGACGCTCTGATCGCAAGATTCTCGACAGGTTGTCGCAAAAGCCGGGAAATTTTGCATCGATTCGCATAAAATGTGCGGAAGTCGATCTGTCATCCGCTCGGTGTCGAAAGGATGATCGGTTTCGACGGTATCGTTTAAGGACGCCGTATGGCGGATGCGCCGATCACTCGAGCGACTCTCATTGCCCGTCTCGGTGACGGCCATGACGCAGCGGCTTGGGGAGAATTCATTCGTTTGTATGGACCCGTAGTTTATGGATTCGCGCGCAATCGCGGTCTGCAAGACGCCGATGCCGCCGACCTGATGCAGGAAGTCATGCGGAGTGTGGCGCGGAACGCGAGTAAAATGCGTTACGACCCCGCAAGAGGTACGTTCCGCGGCTGGTTATACACCGTGACGCGGAACAAGATTTACAACTTCCTGAGCAGTAACCGCAATCGCCCTCGCGCCTCGGGCGACTCCGGGGCGCAAGAGCGGCTCGACTCGATTCCCGATAAAGCCGATCCCGACGAAGATTGGGAATTGGAGTATCAACGTCGGTTGTCCGCGAAGGCGATGGATCGCGTGAAAACCGAGTTCCACAAAGCCACGTGGGAGGCCTTCTGGAAGACCGCCGTCGAAGGCCAACCGGCGCTCGAAGTCGGCAACGAACTCAAAATGTCGACGGGTGCGGTGTATGTGGCGAAAAGTCGCGTCATCGCCCGACTTCGCGACGAAGTGAAGCTCATCGAATCGGAAACGGAATCGTGGTAAGTTTCGACACACACAACGAAATGCGGCGAACAGAGAGAATTCTATGCCGACAGTCACGGCGACGCACACAATACACGAATGCCCATCGAACGACGACCTGCAAAAGCTCGTTGGCGAACGCTTACCCGCGCGCGAAAACGATGAAGTAACCGAGCACGTCGGTTCGTGCTCGGGTTGCCAGATGCGTTTGGAACTCGTTGCCACTGATGGCGATGTCAAATTCTCCGGTTCGTTTCGCAACATCCAAACCGCCGAGCCACCGAAAGAATCGGCATACTGGAAGGCGATCAGTCGCGCGGAGAATCCGTTAGACATTACGGTCGGATACGAACAAAACGGCACGAAGCCACGCAGCGGTGAACTTAAGTTCGACTTCCTCCAGCCGACGAATACGCCGGATCGCATCGGCCGGATCGGCGCGTTCGAAGTCGTTCGCGTCGTCGGCCGGGGCGGCATGGGCGTCGTGTTGCACGCAATCGATGCGTCACTTCAGCGCGATGTGGCTGTGAAAGTACTCGACCCGTTGCTCGCGAACGACGAACTCGCTCGCCAGCGTTTCTGCCGCGAAGCCCGCGCTGCGGCCGCCGTTACGCACGATAATATCGTGGCTGTGTATCAGGTGAACGAAGACGATCGTTCGGGCCTGCCGTACATGGTGATGCAACTCGTCAACGGTGAAACGCTCGAGGAACGGCTGGCGCGTGTGAAGAAGTTGAGCGTTGCGGAAGCCGTCAATTTCGGAATGCAAGCCGCCGCCGGGTTGGCGAGTGCGCATGCCGCGAAACTGATTCACCGCGACATTAAGCCCGCGAACATCATGATCGAGTCTGGCACGGATAAAGTCGTGCTCACGGACTTCGGGCTCGCGCGCGCAGCGGAAGATATGAAATTGACGCGGACCGGTTTCGTGGCCGGCACGCCGTTGTACATGGCCCCCGAACAGGCACGCGGCGACGATGTCGATCATCGCTCGGATTTGTTCAGCCTCGGTTCGGTGATGTACGAATCGTTGGCCGGCCAACCTCCATTCGCGGGCAAAACTCCACTCGCCGTGCTGCGTCGGCTTTCCGACGAGGCACACATCCCGTTGCACACCTTGAACCCCGAGGTACCTGCTTGGCTCGAAGATGTCATCGATCGGCTGCTCGCGAAAAACCCGGACAAACGCATTCAGTCCGCCGCCGAGTTGTCGGAAATCCTGTCCGCTCAGTATGTCTGCATGCAACCCGCGGAACATGCGGCGAAGTCCGATGTCTGCATGTTATCTCTGACGGCCGCAAAGTTCCGCGCGAAACGTCGATCGCATCGCGTTCGGCTCGCGGGGCTTTTAGCCATGCCATTTTTCCTCGGCACCGTTGCGGGTGCTGGTGGGTTCTACGCATTCGGCCCCACCCGTGAAGTCACGGTGGAGGTTGCAAGTCCACCTATCATGCCGCCGGTGGCGATTGCCGTTGCGGCTGGACCGACTGGCCCGGAAGCGACTGCCGTTTATGAAAGCAAAGCCGGCGCGGTTTGGACCGTCTCTGCCAGCAAAGACAGCAACCGAATTGCAATGGGTATGGAAGATGGCACCGTCGTACTTTGGCAAGTGAATCCGAATAAAACACTCGAAACGATTGAAGCTCACAGCGGCCCCGTCTGGACGGTCGATCTTTCGGCAGACGGCAAAACGCTCGTCACGGCGAGCGACGATGGAAAAATTAAGATGTGGGATGTTTCTGTCAAAGCGGAAATCAAGCTAGAACTCGACAACGGAGGATCGGTGAAGTCCGCTGCACTCAATGCGGCAGGGAATATGATCGTCACCGGCGACCGGATGGGGAACGTCAAAATCTGGGATATCCACGACCTCAATGTGAAGAAGCCAACGAAAATCTTTAAACACGCTGGCGTAATCAATGGCGTGGCGTTCTCGCCAGATGATA
>JAYSYI010000361.1:0-4747 GCA_043727665.1 Limnoglobus sp.
TGCCACCGGTTAGTGGTTCAGCATGAACTCGTTGGTGTTAAGTAACGCCCAAAAGAGATCCTGGAAGAACGGCGTGTGATCGCCGATGCTCGGTGGCACGAACCGTGGACCGGCCGCAATTGGTGCCGAACCGGGGTTCTTCATCGGCTTCTTCGGCTCAGGTTTCGCAACGGCTTTCGTATCGGGTTTCGCGGCTACAGGTGCGGGTTTCGTCGAATCCGATTTCGGTGCGTCGAGGGCTTTCGGGGCTTCGCCCGCAATCACTTGCCCCTTGGTCATCAGCGTATTGATCCGCGTCACTTCCGCAGCAGTCGGACGACGGCTGAGCGTGCTGAGGAACAAGTCGTCGATCATCCCGTTAGTGTTCAGCGGGGCGGTCTTCTTCTTCGAGTGCTTGTCGACCAGACGAACAACGGGGTTAATCGCACCGGTACGGCCGATTTCCTCGTTAAGTTCCTTACCATTCATCAAAAGCAGCGCTTGAACGACGGTACCGTTGAAGTTAATTTCGTTCCCTTCGTCGTCGCCGAAGTTGCTGACCAACTGCTTCATGAAGTCGTTCCGCTGGGTCTTACGGTCGCCACCGAGGTCGGCCTTGGCTGCGGTCATCAGGCTCTCGAACAGCACTTCAGGCGACATCGCCTTGAGTGGCATCCGGGCAAAGTATGGCTCGAACTTTTGATCGACGTAATCCTTGTTCGCAACGTGGCTGAGGCCATAAACGTCGCTCGTGCAGATCCAGTACAGCAGTTGCTTCGGGTCGTATTTGTACTGAGCGAAATCGGCCGCCAGCTTCGACAGAAGTTCGGGGTGAACGACTTCGTTATGGCTACCGAAGTCGTCGATGCTCGGCTCTTTGTTCATCCCTCGGCCGAACAGGTGGCCCCAGATGCGGTTGACGTACGCCTTCGCGAAGTTGTCGTGTTTGACGACGTAATCGGCGAGTGCCAGGCGACGCGATTTCGTGTCCGTCTTCGCGATCGGCTTGTGGTCGGGGTCGCCCGATTCGGCTTTGCCGAGGTCTTTGAGGAAGTTCGGCTTGATCGCCATTAGCTTGCCGTCGCGACGTTCGTAGAAAATGATCCCGGACGCGTTCGAATCGGGTGCATCTTTAAGTTCGATCTCGAAGTCCTTTTGCGTCGCCATCATGTTATTGCGGACGACCGAACTGATCGGCGTTTTGGTGCGAATCGTCTGGCGGAAGAAAGCGTTGACGCCCCAGAAGTCCGATTGGATCCACTCTTTGTTGAACGGGTGATCGTGGCACTGGGTACAGTTCGTCTGAATACCCATGAACAACCGGGTGACGCGCGATGTGATCGGCACCGCGTCGAACTTACCGAGTTCGGCTTGTTTCTCTGCGGGAACCGGTTCGCCGAGGTGGTGGATGATGAAGTTGGCCGCGTTCGCGTCGATGCGGGTCGTACCGCTAACGGTGAGCAACTTAGCGACGAATTCATCGTGTGGCGTGACCTTGGCTTCGGTGTTGCCACCGAGTTCGTCAGTCAGCCAGGCGTTCATTTGATCGCGGTAGGTCTGGTGGCCGGAGCGGGTCATCAGCCACACGGTCCAGATGTTCGCCCAGTGTTCGGAGAACTCGTCGGTATACGAGAACTTGAGAACTTTATCCTTCTCCAGTTTGATCGTCTGGCCATTGTTCTTCGGCTCGTAGCTCTTGGAGTACAGCAGCCGTTGAATAAGGCGTGCGCGTTTGCCAGTGCCGCGATCTTGTTCGAAGTCGACGACTTCTTCGGTCGTAGGGATACGGCCAATCAGGTCGATGAAGGATCGACGCATAAACTCGAAGTCGGTGGCTTTGTCGGCGGGCTTCTTGATGCCCGCTTTCTGCCAACCTTCGGCGATTAACTTGTTGATGATGTCCGATTGCGATGCGGGCGTGGCGGGCGTTAACTCCGCCGCCTGTACGGCAGTGGTCAGGGCGATCATCAGCCCGGAAAAGAATAGTCTGGAGAAGGCGCGTTTCATCCGGAGACCCCTTGGGGATATGAGGGCAAGAACGATCCGTCGATCGTACCGCCGCAATTACCATATTCTAAACGACGAACCGCAACCGAGTCCACCGTTATCTGGCGAAGACGACTCGCGACGCAATCGTGTAAGAGTTGAACACTAGGACGCGGTGTTCGGTTTCGGAGTTCCCGGCACCGATTCTTTTCCCATCAATTTCGGCAGAATGTGAAGATATGAATGTCGACCAAAAAACGATCGTCGAACGAACGCAAGCATCGGATACAGAGGAACTGCTCGATCGGGTGACGGTTTTTCGCGAAGATATGGAACCCGATGCGATTCGGATTATCGAAGCGGAGTTGTCGCGGCGCGGTTACACCGATGATGCGATTCTGGCACATGCAAAGAATCGCTGCGAATCGAACATCGTCGGCGACGATGGCACCGCGCTACGATGTAGCTTGTGCGACCGGCCCGCAATCGTCGAAAGCCGAGACTGGTTCCGCGTCTTCGGTAAACTCCCGATCTTCCCGCGATCCGTTCGCTATTGCGAACTTCACGCCAGTGAACGGCATGAAAGCCAACCCACCGATGGCGGTGTTACTTGACGAGATTATCGACTTCGGCTTGCGAAATCAGCGTAGATGGCTTGCCGAGCTTCGTGCTCAACCAACTCATGACCGATGGGATGTAAGGGAGTTGCTTGGCCGCCTTGACCAATTCTGTCATCCGCTTGTCGCGATTCATGCGCTCTTTGCGCTTCAGGCCACCGTTGACGGCGCGTGAGATCGCGTGATTATCGCGTGCGCGGTCGTTGCGTGTGGAAAAGGACATTCGCTCAGCCATCGTAAACCCCTCACCGTCATACATTTTTTCGCGAAAGCGTCTATCTTAGGAAGCCTCTCGCAAATGGACAGTATCGTTTGCGTGTTCTCAGCTAAAATCCGACTATTTCTATCAAAAGACACCAAGGCATAAACGTGATTTCCACGTTCGCCGACCACGTGTACTTCTCTCGGTCGGAAATCTGACGTTACTGCTTAGACGATCCATTCCCATTAGCCCGACGCGCTAGCGAGGGATTTTTATCGTTTCTGCTATAAACATGCTTTCATGCGGTTTCCCCTCGCTTGCGCGTAGGGCTAACAAAACGTAACCAATCACATCGCAAAAGTATAATTTACTACTCGCCACCTCAAACTGTGGACGTTGCGAATGGATTGAGACCGACAATGTACAGTAAAATGCCGAGGATCTGGTCCACATCGGAAATCAGGTACTCACGGGTGTCGATGACCAGCGAATTATCGTGCAGTTGATGGAACTTCCATGTCGTCCCTGTTGTCACCGCCCCGTACACGGTGTCGATGTCGGTCTTGGCCGTCCGGTTGAACCTCGGTCTTGGCCGTCCGGTTGAACCGCTGGGCCGCCACCATCTCTGCGGCGCACTGTCCCTGACCACCGGGGATACTCTCGTTCTTCGCTTCGACCACCGCAAGGATCGGGCAACTCGGGCTGAACACGAACGACAGTTGCGGCCCACGACCGACCATGAAATCGACAATACCTGTCAACCCCTTCTCTTTGTCCACGGTGAAATCGACGCCCGAAAGTACGAACAGGGTGCCTTGCCCGCGGTTCCACACTTCGCCCAGAAGTGGGGCGATTAGCCATTCGGATCTCGCCTTTTCGGTATTGATCCCAACCGCGAGTTGACCCATCGATTCGAGCACATGATGCACGGTCGGCCCGGCTTCAATCGGCGAAACGTGCGGAAACAACGATTGCGTGCTTAGCGTCAGGCCGAAGTCAGCGACGGCAGAAGCCAGGGTGAAGTTGCTGAACGCCATGACGCACCTCTTTCAACATAATCATACCAGATTACGCAGCAGTCACCTCACCACGCGCGACCGGTCTGGCTCGGCCGTTTGATCTATCAAAAAATCGTCTCGGGTATACAATCCGTTCAAAAGGAGAATGACCGATGCCACTTCCGTTCGCCGGTGAACGACAAGCACCACTGGAGTTCGTTCTATGGCGGGTGGCCGGCGGAAATCGTCCGCGACATGTTCGACCGGCTCCCGCCGGGGTACCAAGCCGGCCCGCGGGTCTACCTCGGTTCGTCGTTTGAAGTGGACGTGTCGATGACTGAGGCCGACGACTGTAATCTGGTCACAACCGATGCCATGGAAGAGCCTTACACCATCGTGGCCGACTTTAATAGCCTCGACGAGTACGAGGTACGCGTGTACGACTCCGAACGGGAGCAGACGTTGGTAGCGGTCATCGAGATCGTCAGCCCGTCGAACAAGGACCGGCCGGAGACGCGAGCGCAGTTCATCGGCAAAGTAGCCGCGTTGTTGCGAGAAGGTGTTTGCGTGTCGATCGTGGACGTTGTGTCGGATCGCCACACTAACTTCTACGCCGAATTACTTGAGCGAATCGGCCAACTCGACCCGCGTGTGGGTGCCGACCCGTCGGCGATGTATGCCGTCACTCTCCGCGCGCGGCGACGGCGGAAAAATCCGGCGCTGTTGGATGCCTGGTACTTCCCGATGGCGGTCGGCGAACCGCTGCCGACGATCCCACTCTGTCTCTCCCCTAACCTGCAAGTGATGTTACCGCTCGAACCGAGTTACTCCGAAACCTGCCGCCTGCTGCGGATTACTTAACGGTCACTTCACGACCCTTGGCACTGGGTTGTGGCCGACGATGTACATCAATATGCCTAGGATCTAATCGACCTCGGAAATCAAATACTCCCGCGTGTCGATCG
>JAYSYI010000362.1:0-14283 GCA_043727665.1 Limnoglobus sp.
CGACTTTGCTGCCAACTTTGATCAGCGAACCGGGGCCGTCGATGATCTCGTCGATTTTCTTGATCGTTGCATCGTCTGGGAACTTCGATGCAACCAAGACGCCATTCGCTTCGGCGGTATCGGTCGCGTACCAGACGCGGTCGTCGGGTTTGTACCAAGCGGGATAGCTTTGCGGATTCGTGAATCGCCAGACGTACGCCGAGTGTTTCAAATCGTAGACCCAGTTCAGGTTCACCAAAATGTGGTTGTTGCCGAGGTAGTGCATGTTTGGCTGGCCCACAAGACTCGACTGTAAGATATTTTCGCCGACGACATTTCCTGTTTTCAGATCCCATCGGACCAGCATCGCACCTTTCGTCGGGTGTTGGAAACTGGATAACAATTCTTCGCCATCTTCGCGGAAGGCGACAAACTTCGCGAAGTTGCCATTTTGAGGGACAAACGACGGCTTCAAATCTCCGACGACATTCCCGGTCTGCGTATCGATCAATCGAACGATCCCATTCTGTACGCCGCCGAGATACTTCGCACCGGGCGACAGGCTCGTTCCCGTCAAGCCTGGAACTTCTGAGACGTAGATCGGTGTCATCTTGGGCACCGACCAAAGTATCATTTTTCCTTTTGCGTTTACGGTGAGTAACTGCGTCGGTGAAATAAACTCCGACTTGACGACTTTTTTGGCTTCTTCGTTGACTTCATTGACGAACGGCCGCAGCCCGATCGGTTCGCCTTTGATGGGGAAAATGTCTGTCCGCGTCATAATCCCTCGGTGCCAAGCCGTGAATGCAGACCCATCGGGCGATAGACCAGTGATCATGTGACCGGCGGGAAGGTCGAACGAACGCGTCGTTCGGCCCGTGCTCAGATCGACTTGCCGGACTTTACCGGGCTTGTTGCCATCGACTGCGAATTCGAGTAGTGCAGATGCTTTCGGCCCGGAAGAAATCAGCATCGAACGCAAGCCGACCGTACTGAAATCGAGAGCGATCGGGCGATCGGGAACGACGGTTGCGGGTGCCGGGTCGGGCTTCGCCAAGTATGCGCCAGCGACCAGCGGTACTTCGACGACTTTCGCCAATGAGAGATCGAATTTCGCGAGTGGTGGGAGTAAGGCATCGGCAGCCACACCACCCGTTTTCACTGCCTCTTTTGCCGTTTTAATTTGCTCCGATGAGACGCCAATCGTACTGAGAGATCGATTGCCGTGAGGTCCATCGAGGACGGCCACCGATCGATTTGTGATCGCGATACGATGACTGGGATGACCGGCTGGCAGTACGAAAATCTCTTTTCCGTTTTCGATATCGATGATCGTACGACCGCCGAAAAACACCGACGAGGAATCTGCGGCCCACGTCAACTTCGGACTAAAAAAGAAATCGAGGGCGCGGACTAACGGCCCTTCAAAAATCACTTTGCCCGTAGTCAGATCGCGAATTTGCAGACCCGGTTTGTTGTAGGCTTCGACGAGTATCGCGAGTTTCATACCGTCGGGCGAAACCGTTATCGCATCTAGATTCGCAGGAGCGTTATCGAGCTTCATGCTGGAGAGTTCGGTGACCAGTTTATCGTTTTCGATGTCGAAGACCGTAATCCGGATGTCATCGCGAGCAAATAAGTATTTGCCACCGGGCGAAGTCGTAGAACGCCCCGCCCCCCATCCGGAAGCTTTGAGGTTTCGCTTCATGATCAACTTGCCATTATCGGTATCGTAAACTTCGACACCATCGCTTTTGATACCCACCAACCGCGTGTCCGAGGCGAATTGCATCGACTCCGGCTTGGTTGAAAACTCGATTTCTCTCAGCACTTTGCCCGTTACTGGTTCGATGATCGCGACGCTACTCGTTTTCAAAGATGCCGCAAACCGCTTGCCGGATCGGCTGAGCGCGAACGGAGTGATGCCGGTACTGATTCCTTCCGTTTTGGAGATGACCGTACCTTTTTGCAGATCGATAAAGACGCGAAATACCTCTCGGCCAAAATTCACATTGACAACAGCGAAAGGCCCACCATGATCGGCGAACGTCACTTCCGGGTCGAAGAAACACTTCGGTATTTCGACTTTCAGTTTGTACTCGGCCGGCCAGACGATTTTGTCTTTCGGCGGATCGGACAGGTTGACCCAGTCCGCTGCCATCACGGAAGTGGTTGAGATTATCCACAACACCAACGCGGGTAATCGGCGCATGACACTCACTGGGTGAACGATCGGGAGAGCGAATCGAAGCCGTTTGATTCGACATGCGCAGTGTATCTTGCGTGCGTTTCGAGTCCAACTACTGAATCCAAACAAACTGCGAATCGTCTCGGCGAACCGCGTGCCGTGCCGATTTCTGAGCCGCGTCTATAATTGAGTGATTGATGACGCGACGACCTCCCGAGCAACGATCCGCATGGCCACGCCGCTGACTTTGACCTTCGGTGCCGAAAATTGGCACCTCACAGTACCACCCGAACGACTCGTCGAACCGGTTCGTGCTGGCGTGATCCCGCCGATTGTCGGGCCACGGGAGATGGTGCGCGCCGCACTCGAAAAGCCGTACGGCTTCGAATCCTTGCGTCGCGCACTCACACCCGACGATCACGTCTGCATCGTCATCGACGAAAAACTACCGCACCTCGGCGAGATGGTCGCCGCGATTATCGAGCACTTGATATCGGCGGAAATCCGCTGCGAAGACATCA
The DNA here is from genome assembly GCA_043727665.1 of Limnoglobus sp. Classification (GTDB taxonomy): domain Bacteria; phylum Planctomycetota; class Planctomycetia; order Gemmatales; family Gemmataceae; genus Limnoglobus. The sequence continues at coordinate 2,689 of JAYSYI010000362.1, forward strand.
CATTGCTAACGACCGCACCGGGGGCGGATTCGAACTGGATCGACGATTTGCCCGATGAATTCTCCGATGTGAAAACGGAAATTCACGACCCGACAGATCGCAAGAAACTCGCGTATCTGGCAACTGTCGCCGCCGAGAAGCGCATCTATTTGAACAAGACGCTCGTCGAATCCGATTTCGCCGTCATCCTTTCCGGGCGCGATTACGACCCGGTGTTCGGTTACATCGGTGCCGAAACGACAATCTTTCCTCTATTGTCCGACGATGAGAATCTCGCGTCATTCCGCGACGCATTCGACGCCACGGCACCCGGCGAAGAGGTCTGGCCGACGCGGGCGCAAGCGGTGGAAGTCGCATACTTATTAGGCACGCCGTTCTTCGTCCAGGCGATCGAAGGGCAGGGCGGTACAATTTGCGAAGTCGTTGCGGGGCTGCGCGATAGCAGTGCGGAAGGCATACGTCGGCTCGATGCCCATCGGCGTGCGAAAGTCGATGAGCTGCCGCAAACGGTGATCGCCACAATCGCGGAATCGGCTGAACGCGTGACCTTCGCCGATGTCGCAGCGGCGGCGGCATGTGCGGCGCGGGTCGTCGAACCCGAGGGGCGAATCATCGTGCTAACGCCGACACTGCCACTCAACGGCGAAGGCGTGTCGATTTTACGTGCGGCGGGCGATCCGACCTCTGCCGAGCGTCGAATTAAGAAGCGTTTCCCGGACGACCACGCGGCCGCGCTACTGTGGGCATTTGCCGCGAAACGGGGGCGGATTTACGTCTCGGGCTGCCCCGACGCCGACGCCGTCGATGAACTGTTCGCGACTTCGATAACGACTGCCAACGAGTTGCAAAAACTAGCCGATGCCTCCGAGCGATTGTTGATATTGCCCGACGCACACAAAAGCATGGTCGACCTAATATGAGCCTCACACCCACGCTTCCGGGCTACCGCGAATCGTACGAATCGGCGGCGATCTTCGACCGCTCGGTCGTTGCGAAACTCGAAATCTCTGGCCCCGATGCGCCGAAGTTTCTCACGAACCTTTGCACGAACGAACTGCAACAGCTTCCGCTCGGCGGCGGCTGTGAAGCGTATTTCCTCGATCACCGTGCGAAGACGCTGTTTCAAACCTCGGCGTACCACGTGATGTTGTCCGGGAACCGCCACGCGATCTGGCTCGAAACCGTGCCCGGTTACGGCGCGAAACTGATTAAGCACCTCGACAAATACCTGATTTCCGAAGCCGTAGAACTCCGCGATGTTTCGGAGACATTCGGCCAAATGCACCTTGCCGGACCGCACGCGAAAGCGGTGATCGAAGCCGCAATTGGCGAGCCGCTCCCCGACCTCGGCGAGTTCATGCACATGGATCGCACCTTCGGCGTAAGCAGCGTGTGCAACATCCGTCGTCGCGATCTTCTGGGCGTGGTTGGGTACGACATCGTTTGTTTGAAAGAGAAATTCCGTGGCGTGTGGCAAATGCTCGTAGCGGCGGGTGCGACCATCGGCGACGATGCGACTTACGAAACGCGGCGCGTCCAAGCCGGTACGCCGGTGTACGGCACCGACATCGACGAGAGCCGCTTCGTGATGGAGATCGCGAATGTGCAACGCGCGATTTGCTACACGAAAGGCTGCTTCATCGGCCAGGAGCCGATCATCATGTCGCGCGATCGTGCGGGGTTCGTGAGCCGGGCGTTTTTGGGTATGAAAATTCTCCAAGGTGGCACACTGCCGAGCGGCACAAAATTGTTCCGCGACGGGCAAGAAGTGGGCATCGTGACATCGTCGGTGTTTTCGCCAAAGCACGATGCGCCCATCGCGATTGGCTACATCCGTAGGCCCCACCATGACGCAGGTCTGAAGTTCGAAGCCGACACGCCCGATGGCAAACGGGCGGTCGAACTCATCGGCCCGATGCCGCAATGACGTTCACGCCTTCGGCGCGTCATCCGGATTGTGAAAATCCAACTCGGGATTGTACTCGTACCCGCTCGCCGCATCGGGGTTCGGCTGGAGCGGCAACCGCACACTGCGCTCGCGTTGCAGCCGGGCGGACCGTGCCTGATACCAGCGTGCGATGTTGAACACGAACAGGAACAGGCCGACCCAGAAGCCCATGTTCCCGTTGCGGCCGAACAGCCGGTCGAGTGCTTCCTGCGATAGCAAAAAGTCGCGGAAGAAAATCAGCACAGCAATCGTGAGCCACAACGCCGCCGCAATCAGTTGCCAATTGTGTAACATCGCTTGCACCTCGGAATGATCTCTTCGAATACTCTACGCGGTCACTTCGCCGATTCCGATATTTTATCCTTGACAGCGCACCGTGTGCCGCGTTACCGTACTAGTCAACTGATACACCGATACTCTGCTTTCGGAGCGCGATGACGATCCGCGTGCGACCGGAATCCCCGGTTCCCATCTACGAACAAATCATCGGGCAGATCGTCTTTGCCGTGGCGGCGAGCGACTTGGCCCCCGGTGAGATGGTGCCGAGCGTACGCGATCTGGCGGCGGAACTCGTCGTGAATCCGAACACGGTCGTGCGTGCCTACCAAGAACTCGAACGTGCGGGAATCCTCGAAACCAAGCGTGGGCTGGGCATGGAGATCACGGCAGACGGCCCGAAGCGTTGCCGCGAACGACGGCGCGCCATCGTTTTGCTTCGGCTGCGCGAGGCACTGCGCGAGGCGGCATCTGCTGGGTTAGCAGTAGCGGACGTTTGCAAAATGGTCGAAGACGAATGGCCGCGGTTGAACTCCACACGCAACGGCCAAGCCAAGTAATTCACGTACGCGAAAGGGGCCGCCATGATCGACGGCGATGCGATAGTCATCGAGAAATTGCTGGTGCGGTATCGCGGGAAGCCCGCAGTGAATGGGCTATCGCTCACCGTGCCGAAAGGCTCTGTGTTCGCGCTCCTCGGCGAGAACGGCGCGGGCAAATCGACGACGATGAAAGTCCTGACGGGCTTGGTGCAACCGCATTCGGGCCATGCGGAAATCCTTGGCCTGAACTGCTGGTCGCGTGCCTACGAGTTGCGTCACCGCGTCGGCTACGTCCCCGAAAAACCGCGATTCTACGACTGGATGACCGTGGCCGAGATCGGCTGGTTTACCGCATCGTTTCACCGAACGGGCTACGGCGAACTCTACTCCGCATGGGTCGAAAAGCTGGCGCTCGACCCGTCGAAGCGGATGAAAGAAATGTCCAAGGGCGGCTACGCGCGTGTCGGTTTGGCACTCGCATTGGCGGCCGATCCGCAGGTGCTTTTGTTGGACGAACCGACTTCGGGCCTCGACTTACTCACGCGCCGCGAGTTCCTTTCGAGCCTCGTCGAACTCGCGGCGGAAGGCCGAACGATCCTGATTTCGAGCCACTCGATTTCCGAACTCGAACGCTTCGCCTCCCATGCCGCGTTCGTGCAAGATGGCGTCGTCACACTCGCGGCCCCGCTCGATGACCTGCGTAAAAACTTTCGCCGCGTCGAATTTCGCGCGACGGGAACGATGCCCGATCTCTCATCAATCGGCAAAGTGTTGCAAACGCAACGGGTCGGGAAGTTCATGCAGGTGCTGTTGCAAAACCCCGATCCCGACGCCTTGGGGATGTTCCTTAGCCGCGAAGATTTAACTGACGCCGAAGAAGCCGCCGTGAATTTGGAAGACGTGTATGCGGCATTGATGGCGAAGGCCGACACGCGACGCAAGCCATCGCCGGTGCGGTTGCGAACGGGCGAAGAACTGGAAAACGAACTGTACGAAGAAGGGGTGTAGCCATGACCCGTGCCGTACTTTGGAAAGAAATCCGCGAGCAAGGCGCGATCCTCATCGCACTCGTTTTGCTCGGCAGTGCAATCATTGCGGCGACGGCGGCGTTCGGTGGAACGAGCAATGCCGACGAAGGCGCACTGAACCTGCGTTCGTACTCGAACGCACCGCGGCTGACGGCGATGGCAATCGTCCTCACCGCCGGCGTCGTGGTCGGCGGGGCACTGTTTGCGGGCGAACGGGAAAACGACACGTTCCATTTTCTCGAACAACTCCCCGCGAACCGTTGGCGCGTCTGGCGAGCGAAGATGATCGCCGGCTTCGTGCTCGTAGTAATCGTGGCGATGGCACTACTGTTGGCGGCGTTATTAGCGGGTGTCTTCGGCAGTGGGCGAATGCAAATGATGTGGGTGTTTTGGGGCTTGGTGCTCGCCGTGGGTGCGTTCGGCTGGGGCACGTTCGGCTCGTCGTTTTCGCATTCGACACTCGCCGCGTGTGGCCTCGGGTTAATGTTTGCTACGCTCGTGGGCATGGTCGTGTTTCCATTCGTCTCGGTGGTGTTTCTATCGACGGGGCTAGCTCGCGGTGACGATCAAGAGACGATGGACTTGCCGATCCATGCGAGCGCCTACCTACTCATCCTCATTCCTGCCGTGTTGTCGTACGCGGTGTTCACGAAGCCGGACCGGTTGCGAATCGCGGAGGAACTGACGCCGGGGCTGATTGTCACGGCCAAGAAATCCGCACGCCGAGTGGCGAAGCGGCGGCTCGGTTTCGGGTTCCGCGCACTCGCCTGGTTGGCATTCCGCCAGATGCGTTGGCCGCTGATTATCGGCTTCATTCTCAGCCTCGCGGTCGGCGCATTGGCACTGCACCCCGATGTGCCGATGTTATTCATTTGGCCATCGGCCACGCTGTTCGCCGGGGTAATTGCGGCCGTCCTCGGTTGGTCCGATGAGCAAACCCGCGGCTCGTGGGCATTCTGGGGCGAACGTCGCATCCCCATAGGGCGGTTCTGGTTCGCCAAGATCGCAAGCGGGTTCGCGGTCGCGTTGGTGTGGTCGTTTGCAGTCACTGTTCCGAGTCTTGTGCGATATGCATTCGAAACGCGACAGGAACAATCGGGCGGCGCTTTCCGGACGGGTCTGTTCGCATCCGATAGTGCGTCGCAGATATACTATTTGTTCATTTTTATCCTCCACGGTTACGCATTCGGACTGGTATCGGGCCTGCTGTTTCGGAAGACCGTCGTCGCGGTCGGAGTCGGCACGTTGGTGGGCGGGCCACTTGCGCTACTATGGGTACCATCGCTGCTTACGGGTGGCGTTCAGTATTGGCAGATATTCGTCGTGCCATTGTTGGCCGTGCTCGCCGCACGGTTCCTCATGCGTGCATGGGCATCAGATCGGCTCGGTACGCGAAAGCCACTCGTCGCGCTCGGTAGTATCGGTTTCGCAATGATTGCATTCACTACGTTCGCGATCTTACACCGTGCAATCGAAGTGCCATTGTTGCCGGAAACGGACGACGACATCCGGTTCGCAGAGACGGTTCCGCAACTCGATAGCGAAGATGGCGGACGCGCTTATCGCCGAGTCGCGGCGTTGTTCCGGGAGATCAATCACGATGGGCGATCCGAACTCCCACTGTTCCCGCAAGAAATCGAGAACGAGAAAAATGGGCAAATCGCCCCGATGTATATCGCCCAAATTGGTCGCGTGTTGAAATACGGTTGGCCCGCGAACCGTCCGGACCTCGAAGCGTGGATGGACAAACAATTCGCGAACGACTGGGATGTCGAAGCGCGAGAGATTGTAAAGAAACCGCTCGGACCAATCGAAAATCCTCGCGGGTTGATTTACAACAGCCAACTTCGCGACATGTCCGATTCACCCGGAGTGATTTTCTTCTTGATCGCTCGCGGTTATCAGAAACAAGCGGCAGGAGATCCGGAGGCTTACCTGACCTATCTCGAAACGGCGCTCGCCATCACACGGAATGCGCGAACGCAGCAACCGAGGAGTTGCCATTCCTACGGCATCGCTGGGGAAGAAACTTGTTTGGTATCAATAAACGTCTGGCTAGAACGGCTCGAGGGTCGTCCGGATTTATTGCGAAAATTGACCGCGATTCTCGACCATCACTCGGCGACTCGGCCAGCCGAATCGAAGGAAATTTTTACTGTCGAACGCATGATCGCCCGGAACACGTTCAACGCGCCGAGCCAGTGGCTAAAAGCAAAGCAAATCGAGCAATTGCACGGAATGAAACGCCCTGCGGAAGGCTCTGCGACCGACGCGCGTGCCGAACTCGAAGCGAATTTAATCTCGTTTTCCTGGGTCGTACCGTGGGAACGCGAGCGGCTTCGCCGCATCATCGGATTGGGTAACCAACTGTATCGACTAAATCAACTAACGGAGTATTCTGGCCGCACCTTCGAGGACCAATTGGGCATGTACGCCAACCCGTTGCGTGTCCCGAATAGCATGTTCGCCATCACCCGTTCGCGATTGCAAACGGCAAAGACAGCCGTCTGCTTGTACCGTGCAGAGGTCGGTTCGTTACCTCCGACACTCGATGCACTCGTGCCCAAGTATCTGCCCGCCGTGCCGCTCGACCTCTACGACGGCAAGCCGATTCGCTATCGCATCTCGACCGGGGAAACGATCGAATCCGAGTACGAAACGCAACGCGACACGAGTACGCAACGCCTTCCGGGCTTTGAGTTCGTGAATGAGGAGGAATGGCACGGGCACATGGCCATCGGAGGCGGGTTACTCGCGCAGGGGCGATTGCCGCTAGTCGAAAAAATACCGGGTATTTCTGCGGATGGAACGCAAACGGTCGACTTGCGTGCGGTGTCAGCAGCGATGGGCAGCGTCGTGCAATGGCCACTCGAACCGCTCGACGAAGAAAACGGCTTCGGCTTCGGACCCGGCGCACAACCGACGATCGGCGATGGCCGAGGCAAGTTCGAATCGAACCCCGTGTTACCGGACGAAAAGCGGCGCGTGAAGCAAGAGATATCGCCAGGTCAAGCAATACTCTGGAGTACCGGCCCAGACCGAATCGACGACGGTTCAATACGCCAGTTCGCGCATCAGAACACGAGAAATAATCCTATCGACGACAGTTCAATACACCAGTTCGCACATCAGTATCTGAGTAATAATTCTATTGGTTTCCACGAAGATATTATCGAAGTCGTGCCACTTACAGCCGCGCAACGCAAAGCGAAGAAGTAGAAAATGATACTCGCACTCGTGCTGCATCTCGTCGCATTCGCGCCGCCATCGGCCCCGCCGTTCGTCGTGGATACGATCGCCGACGGCGAACGCACGGGCATCCTCGACCGCATTGATGCGGCGGGTGCGGTGCATTTCCGCGACCCAATTGCAACCATACCAGCAGCCGATGTTTTGTCGATTCAGCAAAACAAAATGCCACGCCCCAGTTACCCCGTACGCAGTGGCGTGATCCTTGCGAATGGCGACCGGATCGGCGGCGAAATCATCGGCGGCGACGAAACCGCTGTGCGTTTGAGTGCCACGGCGGAACTGCGCGTGCCGTTCGGATTCGTGCAAGTGATTTGGTACACGCCGATCCCCAGCGATTTACCCGCGTTTCCGGATCGTTACCCGTGGCTACCGGCCGAGCGAAAAAAGGACTACGTGCTGCTACGCAACGGCGATGTGCAGATTGGCGACATCGAACGACTCGGCGATGGCGGTTCGCTGAAGCTGTTGATAAATGGCAAATCGATCGCCTTTGAAGCGAGCAGTATCGCCGCCATCGCGTTCAACCCGAGCCTGACGGTGGCACGCAAACCGAAGGGGCGAACCGCAAGACTAATCACCGCCAACGGTTCGCGATTCACGCTGACCGCAATCACTGCCGATGCCACGACATTACGCGGAACTAGTGTTTTCAGAGCGAAAATCGAAGTGCCGCTCGCCGAAGTCGTCGCGCTCGATGGCATGAATCCGAAGGCGATCGATCTTACCGAATTGCGGCCATTGTCCGAGAAACTGCAACCGTTCGGCGATATCACGTGGCCTTGGGCAACGAACCGCAGCTCGAAAGATCGACCGCTTCGGTTGAAGACCGCCGTCGGCATCAGCACGTTCGACCGTGGCTTCGGCACCCACCCGAACGCCGCACGCACGTACGCACTCGATGGCAAGTTTCGCCGCTTCGACGCCATCATTGGCCTCGACCCGATCACCGGCCCACGCGGTTCGGCCACCGTTCGCATCCTCGTCGATGGCGAAGTCCGCGAGTCCAAAGCCGTCACGCAAAATGCAGCACACGTGCGGGTAGATACAGCGAAAGCAAAACGCCTAACGCTCGAAGTCGCCTTCGGCCCAGGCGGCGACATTCACGCCGATGTGAACTGGGCGAATCCGCGACTCGTCGAATGAATCACTCGATGAAGAGAAATTCCTTCGCGTTGAACAGCGTATGCGCGAAGTCGGCCCAAGATTCTTTCTCGCTCGATTCCTTAGTCTGTTCGGCAACGAACGCGAGTGCCGCCGAAAGTTCTGCATCGGTTGCGGTTCTGCCGAACGCGGTCACGTACATTTTTCGCACACGCTCTCCTGGCGAACTTGCGGTAGCTTTCGACCAAATTTCTGCCTGCTGAATCGCGAACGGGTTGTTGAGTAACACGAGCGCCTGTGCGGGGACGTTCGAGGTGCCACGCCGTCCGATGGTCGTAAATGGCGTCGGATAATCGAACGCCACGAACAGCGGATTCAGGAAATTGCGGCGCACGCCCATGTAGATACTCCGACGGCCGCTACCATCGAGCGGCCCGGAACTGCCCGGTCGGCCGCGACCGATCATATGCTCCGTCAGGTGCGGCATCACGCTCGGCCCGCCCATCTTGCGATCCAGTTGCCCCGATACCGCCAGCATCGTGTCGCGTATCGCTTCGGCTTCGAGCCGTTGCACATTCGCCTTGTGCAGAAGCCGATTTTGCGGATCGACGGTAATCGCCTTCGCTGCCGTTTCCACATGGGGTTGCGATGACATCCGGTACGCATCGCTGAGCAAGATGCGTTTGTGCAACCGCTTCGTGGACCAGCCATCGTTCGCAAATGTCGTCGCGAGCCAGTCGAGTAGCTCGGGGTGGCTCGGTACCTGTCCCTGTTTGCCGAAGTCGTCGGTCGATGGCACGAGGCCAACGCCGAAGTGGTGGTGCCAGACGCGATTCACATACACGCGAGCGAACAGCGGATTCGCCAGCGTGGTGACTTCGTTCGCCAGTTCGAACCGCCCGCTGCCTTGCGGTGGGGACTTCGCATCGGGCTTGCGAAACAGTTCCAAATTGCAGCGTTCGGCCATGATGCCGGGAGCTTTGTGGTTGCCACGAACGAACACACGCTCGTTCAAACCGGTGCCGTCGGCCATCGCCGGTGCCCGTCGATCCTCAGCGAGTTTCGCTTCGAGTTCTGGCAACGCCTTCGGTAATTTCGCAAGTCGTTTCGGGGCGGCTGGCGGTGGGCTGTCGCTGAATCGCGTTTCGAGAATCGAGAGATACCCTTTGTCGTCGTCGATCAGTTCGAGGTACGCATTATGGTTTGGCCACATGCCGAGATCGAAAACGACCCACTGATACTCTTCGCCGTGGTCGATGCCTTTTCGTAGGCCTCCATAGATCGGATCCTGGATCAGTTGGAAGTTGTCGAGGATCAAATTGATGCGAGAGTGACGACCGGCCACGCGGACAGAGACGTAACGCGATTCGGTTTTGAACGTCGGCGAACGCAGCGTGCCACGCAACATCGACGATTCCCGCCCGCTATGTGGGGCGCGATCCGTCAGGCGGAAAGCGTGTCCCGTCGTGGGCCAACGCAGGTTCCAGTCGGTACCGAACGACTCGAACGAACGCGAATTCGCGAGCCAGTTCGCATACTCTTTCGACGGTACCGCTTCCGCAGGCGGTAATTCCTCCACTTCGCCGCGAGCCGCTTTGAGCTTATCCAGAAGCGAATCGAACTTCGCCGGGTCGTCGATGAAGGCGTGTTGGTAACGCGAACTGCTGAGGATGCCGTAGAGCGCGTAGTAGTCGCGAGTGGGGAGCGGGTCGAATTTATGATCGTGGCAACGCGCACACGAGATCGTCAAGCCGAGGAAGGTTTTGCCGAAGACGTCGATCATGTTATCGATGCGGTCGGCTTGCTCTTGGCGTACGTCGACCGGCGAATGTTTGCCTTCGCCTAGGTGCCAAAATCCGGTCGCGATCAGCGCTTCGTTGGTGTGGTCGGTCGGGTGCCAACGCGGTGTCAGTCGGTCGCCCGCAATTTGTTCGCGCACGAATTGGTCGTACGGCAAGTCGGTGTTGAACGCACGAATCGCGTAGTCGCGGTAACGCCAGGCGTCGGCGATTTCGAAATCGAACTCGTGGCCCATCGTCTCGGCGTACCGCGTGAGATCGAGCCAGTGGCGGCCCCAGCGTTCGCCGTAGTGCGGCAACGCCAACAGCCGATCGACGCACGTTTCGTACGCGGTCGGCGTCTCATCCGTGAGGAACGCATCGATCTCCGCCGGCGTCGGCGGCAAGCCGATGAGGTCGAACGTCAGCCGCCGAATCAGCGTGCGTTTCGTTGCAGACAACGCCGGCTTCAATCCCGCTGCGTCGAGTTTCGCTCGCAAAAATGCATCGATCGGATTCGCAATATTCGAAAGCGGCACCGCAGGATTCGCGATCGGGCGGAACGACCAATGCCCCGCCGCGAGGGTCCGCACATCCATCTCTTTCGTGATGCTCGTTGCGATCACCGCACGTTCGTCGGGCCAAACCGCACCACCTTTCACCCACGTGGCGATGTCGGCAATTTGTGCGTCGGGCAGTTTGCCCTTCGGCGGCATTTTCATGTCGCCATCGTATTGCACGACTTGCAGCAGCAGGCTTTTCTCGAAGTTCGCGACATCGAGTGACGGCCCGGTGTCACCGCCCTTGAGGAGCTCCGCCCGGGCGGTCAGTCGCAGGCCACCTTTCTCTTTTGTCGCATTGTGGCAAGTCTGACAATTTGCGAGGATGGGCCGAATCTTGTTCTCGAAAAACTCGATCTTCGGGTCCGCCCCACGCACTAATGTGGCGAGCGTGAATGTGGCGACAAAAAACGCAATACGCATCGGCAACATGCGGCGACCTCTGAACGAGCTTAGCGGATACGTTATTGTAGTCGATCGCCCCAAGATTCTCACTCAGAGAATTCGGACGAAACGCTTATCGCTTCTTTTTCTTTTTGCGATCTTCGGCGCGTTCTTTCGCGCTCTTGCGGTGGCCGGTGTCACCTTTGAGTTTCATGTTGTTCATGCCGCCGGGGGCGAACGCACCGCTCTTACCCATCCCAGCCATCATTTTCATTCGCTGGAACATCGACATTTCGGACATTTGCTTCATCAGTAGCCGAACTTGGTCGAACTGTTGCAGAAACGCTTTGATTTCTTGCGGTTGTACCCCGGCTCCGGTGGCGATGCGCCGCCGTCGATTGATGTCGATGATATCCGGGTCGGCACGCTCTTTCTTCGTCATCGAATCGATGATGCCTTGCACCCGTTTCAGTGCGACTTCGGGGTCTTCCCCCTCAGGAATCATCTCGGACATTCCCGGCATCTTGCCGATCAGGTCTTTCATGCCGAGTGCCGCAATCTGCTCAAATTGCTTGCGGAAGTCGTTGATCGTGAACGTGCCCTTCGAGAGCTTATCTTGCTGCTTCTGCAACTCCTCTTGCGACATCTGCTGTTGAATCGACGCGATCTTCTCGACCACGCCCATCATGTCGCCTTGGCCGAGGATTCGCCCCGCCATGCGCTCCG
>JAYSYI010000363.1:0-14251 GCA_043727665.1 Limnoglobus sp.
ACCGCAGCCGAGTTGGAATTCGTCCTGGCCGAATCGGATGCTCTGAAGCGCGTGCGTTCCGGTGTCTCGTCGGCGACACGGGCACGGATGATCGCCGAAACGCGGCGTTGGGTCATTCGCGAACTCCGTGGCACCGGAGATACCGTCGCACCGGGTTGGGTTGGCGAGTTATTCCAACGCTTCGGTATCGACTGCGTCGAAACGTGGGAAGATGCGAAATGGGAAGCGTTTTCGCTCGAAAGCCTCTGGCAAGTCTGCTGCGCGGGGGTGCAATCGATCCCCGTGGAAATGCAAGCGGAACCATCCGCGGTTCGGCACCGCGACTGGCTGATGGCGGCGGGGGCGGAAGATACCGATTTGCTCGTCAACGAGTTTCTCGTTCGCTTCTGTGCGGCGTATCTCGATCAAGGCATCTCGCTCTGGCCGCTGCCCGATCAGAACCTCGGCTTCTATCTCTCGTTCCTACGGCTCCACGCGGCATCGTGGAATCCGCCCGAGCTTTGGTTGAAGGATCTCCGCAGCGAATCGAAACGATTGTTGAACGGCAATATCACGGCCATCGAGTCGATCCGCGAATCGCTCGAAATGCTCGGCGTTTTGACCGGCGAATGGGACAAATATCTCGACGCCACTTTACTGGTACTCCGAGGTTGGGGTGGCATGATCCGCCAAGTCGAGGTGCGTGGCGACAGCGTCGCGCATCCGATCCCCGGTGGCACGCTCGTCGAATTCGTGGCGGTGCGGTTGATCCTCGACCGGTTTGCGGTGGCGTCGGTTGCGAACGAAGTTCCGCTCGCCGAACTTCGCGAATCGTTACGCAAACGCGGTCCGGTAGCGGGTGCGGTGCCGTTGCCGTTGCGTGTGTTTCCGATCTTCCAACTGAGCCAAATCCTCGGATGGTCCGCGAGCGAGTTGCACGATCTTTCGCCTGCCGATTGGAAACATTTGTCAAACGAGATCGCGCAGTTTGGCCCAATCGATCGTCGTCGCGTGTTTCATCAGGCGTATGAGCGGCGCTTCCGCAATCGCACGCTCGATGCCGTGTCGTTGCATTACAGTAAGGCGGCCACCGAACCAGCGCGGCCACGATTTCAAGCCATCACCTGTTTGGACGACCGCGAAGAATCATTTCGCAGGCACCTCGAAGAAATTGCACCCGACTGCGAAACCTTCGGCGTGGCGGGCTTCTTCAACGTCGCGATGTACTATCGCGGTGCGGCCGATCCGTTCTTCATCCCGCTCTGCCCGATCGTACTCACGCCGGATCGCTGGGTCGAGGAACAAGTCTGCGAAGATCAGTCGGCGAATCACTTGCGCCGCAAGAAAGCACGGCGTGCCGTCGGTGCCGCATCGCACCGGCTGCAACGATGGTCGCAGTCGTTCGCAATCGGTGCGGTTCTCTCGGCGGGCGTTGGCGTGCTTGCATCGGTACCGCTCGTTGCTCGCATCCTTTTCCCACGCTTAGCAGGGCGGATCGGGGATCGCTTCGGCCGCGTCGTTCGCACACCACCCGCTACGCGATTGAAGCTCGAACGACAATCGCTTACGGCCGGTAAGACCGATGAATCGATCGGCTATGCAATGACCGAAATGGCGACGATAGCCGAACGTTTCCTGCGCGACATCGGGCTAATTCAGACGTTCGCCCGGTTCGTGTTCGTACTCGGGCACGGTTCGAACAGTTTGAACAACCCGCACAAATCGGCGTACGATTGCGGGGCCTGCGGTGGCAGTCCCGGTGCGCCGAACGGCCGTGCGATCGCGCAGATGCTCAACGACCAACGGGTGCGTGCGATCATCGCGAAGAACGGCATCGCGATCCCCGAAGATACCCGTTTCGTCGGTGGCTTTCACAACACGTGCGACGACTCGGTGACGCTGGCCGATGTCGGCGATTTATCGCCAACCCACGCGGAAGAGTTGCCACGGGCGGTCGCCGATTTTGCCGAAACGTGCAACCGCAACGCGCACGAACGGAGTCGCCGATTTATGTCGGCACGGCTGAGCCAGACCTTCCCCGAAGCCCGCAAGCACGTCGAAAATCGCAGCGAAGACCTCGCCCAAGTACGGCCCGAACTCGGCCATGCGACGAATGCGATTTGCATCGTCGGCAGACGCGAACGCACTCGCGGACTGTACCTCGATCGCCGCGCGTTTCTGACGTCGTACAACCCCGCGCAAGACGATGAAATCGGCAGCACGCTCGGGCGGTTACTCGGTGCGGCGGTGCCCGTTTGTGCGGGTATCAACCTCGAGTATTATTTCAGCCACGTCGATTCGCAAGGTTACGGTTGCGGATCGAAGTTACCGCACAATGTGACCGGCCTGCTCGGTGTCATGGACGGCGCGGCTAGCGACTTACGCACGGGTCTGCCGTGGCAGATGGTCGAGATTCACGAGCCGGTGCGATTGCTGTTCATCGTCGAAACGACGCCGGAGATTTTGCTGAGAGTGATGTCACGAAGCGCCGTCGTCGACAAGATGATCCGTAAGGGCTGGGTGCAAATGTGTACGATGGACCCGGACACGGGGAAACTCCTCGTGTTCCGAGATGGCGAATTCCTACCGCACACGTTGACGACGAGCCAACTGCCAACGGCACGGTCGTCGGCCGATTGGTATCGCGGATGGCGAGAACACCTCGATTTCGCCGCAATCCGAACGGGAGCGACTTCCTGATATGCCCGATAGTCCCACACTCGCCGCGTACCTCGGCACCGTAGTCATCAGCGTGCCTTTCGCGCTGATGTTCTATCTCGGTGGGACGACGCTCATCGGGCGCAAACGCAGCGAAACCGCCACGGCCCGCGCCGTAACGGCGACGACCGGCGTAGGGCTGATCGCCGGGCTGATGGTGCTCGGCCTCATGTTGGCGAACGATACGCAACACGTTGTCGTATCGTTCGGCGACTGGGTCCACGTGGAAACTCCCGTTACCGAGAAGCCATTCCACTTTGCCATCAAGTTCGTGTTCGATCGGCTTTCGGTTCCGTTCACGGCACTCACTTACTTGCTGTTCGGCACGATCGGCGTGTTCGCCACGAAGTATATGCACCGCGAAGAAGGCTATAACCGCTTCTTCACGCTTTACTCGTTGTTCCTCGCGGGCATGGTCACGGCGGCACTCGCGGGCACGATCGAAACGCTGTTCTTCGGTTGGGAACTCGTCGGGTTATCGTCCGCGTTGCTCGTCGGCTTCTTCCACAATCGGCCCGCGCCGGTGCGGAATGCGTTTCGCGTCTGGGTGGTGTATCGCATCTCCGATGCAGCACTGTTGTTAGCCGCAGTCGTGTTGCACCACATGAGTAGCGGCGGCGATTTCGACAAACTCACCGGCTATCAGCGAATCGATGGCCTCGATGTTAGCACGTGGCCGTATGGCGTTTGTCGATTACCGGCCAATCAAGTGTTAATCGTCGGGTTGTTGCTCATCATTGCGGCGGCGGGGAAGTCTGCGCTAATCCCGTTTAGTGGCTGGTTACCGCGAGCGATGGAAGGGCCGACGCCATCGAGTGCGGTGTTCTACGGGGCATTGTCCGTACACCTCGGGGCGTACCTGCTTTTGCGGCTCGACTCGCTGCTGGATGCGTCGCCCGTGCTATCGACCATCGTCGTCGGACTCGGGCTGGCCACTGCGATTTTTGCCGCACTCACCGCCCGCGTTCAAACGGACATTAAGTCCGCACTCGCGTTTGCCTCGCTTACGCAAGTCGGGCTGATCGTCGCCGAGATCGGTCTCGGTTGGCGGTACATTCCGCTCGTGCATATCCTCGGGCACGCCTGTTTGCGAACGATGCAATTCGTGCGGGCACCCAGTGTCATCCGCGACCACAACGCCATCGAATATGCGCTCGGCGACCGTCTGCCGCGCGGCAGTGGCTTCCTCGGAAAGTTCGGCGTGCGGGCCTATCGCTTCGCACTCGAACGCGGGCACCTCGATGCGATCCTCGATCGCGTCTTTTGTGCGCCGTTCCTGGCACTCTTTCGTGGGATCGATCGCTTCGAACGACGGATCGCTATCGCGGTCAACGACGACCAGCCAACGGTCGAAGCCCCGGTCGCGACGCCTTCGTTGTCGCCCGTTAAGGAACATGCGATATGAACCTGCTTTCGCTGCCGTGGGCCGAAGTGGCCATCGGGATTCCGCTCATCGGGGCCGTTCTTGTGCGAACCGTTCGCGATCCGGCTCGCGCGGATCGTATCGCGATCGGCGCGACATTGCTCGCTTTTATCGCGTCGCTGTTCGCCTGGGCATCGGTCGGTACCGAGACGGCGCTCTGCCCGTGGTGTGCCTGCCTAACGTTCTTTGGCCGTCCAATCTTTACCGTGGATCGCCTCAGTGGTCCGTTGTTGCCACTCGTTGCGCTGTTGCATGTTTTGACGGTGCTGAGCACCTCGCGGGTGAAGCGAAACCGCACATCGTACACGGGGCATCTGATCGGCGAAGCTGTACGTCTGGCGACGTTTTCGTGCATCCAACCGTGGCCGTTAATCGCCTTACTCGCGTTCAGCACGATTCCGCCGTACATCGAAATGGCCCAACGCGGCCTACGCAGCCGACTGTACGTTTGGCATATGCTCGCCTTCGTGGTCTTGCTCGTTAGTGGCTGGTTCGCGGTCGAATCGAAGTGGTCGGTCGGCCCGATACTCTTACTCGCGGCGGTGCTCGTCCGCAGCGGCACGTTCCCCGCGCACCTGTGGGTCGTCGATCTTTTCGAACGCGTAACCTTCGGTACGGCGTTACTTTTCGCCACGCCGATCGCGGGTGTTTACGTGGCGCTACGGCTCGTCACCCCGAACGCACCCGATGTCGTGTTGCAAACGATCGGCATCGCTTCGCTGGTAACCGCGATCTACGCGGCGGGCCTGGCGATCGTGCAAACCGACGTACGCCGGTTCTTCGCGTATACGTTCCTCAGCCATGCCTCGATTGTGCTCGTTGGGCTAGAACTTCACACATCGCTTAGCCTGACGGGAGCGCTCGGCATGTGGGTATCCGTGGCGTTGTCGCTGGGCGGACTCGGCTTGTGCCTGCGAGCCGTTGAAGCCCGATACGGGCGACTGTCGCTCAACCGCTACTTGGGGCTGTACGAAAAATCGCCGATGCTCGCGATCGGCTTTCTCGTCACCGGTTTCGGCTGCATCGGCTTCCCTGGCACCGCCGGTTTCATCGCGAACGAACTGCTCGTCGATGGGGCGATCGAAGCGAATCCCGTTGTCGGCGTGGCGCTCGTTTTCGCGGCGATGCTGAACAGCATTGCGATTGTCCGCGTGTATTTGTTGCTATTCACGGGCACGCAGAATACTTCGTCGGTTCCGCTCGATGTTACGTGGCGCGAACGGGTGGCGATGCTGACGCTGTTCACGCTCATCTTCGTTGGCGGCCTCGCACCGAACGTTTGGATTCACGAACGCTACGAAGCGGCCCGTTCTCTGAACTTATTCCCCGAAGAGTGACTCCAGCACTTACCCACCCACCCAATCTCAAACTCATTCCCGAATTTCGGAACCAACCTAACCCACCAACGACTTACGTCTGATTTTGGCCAAATGAAATCGCGCCGGAACCACTTTTTGGCGGCCGTTTCGGCCTCACATCAAA
This sequence comes from Limnoglobus sp., assembly GCA_043727665.1. Classification (GTDB taxonomy): domain Bacteria; phylum Planctomycetota; class Planctomycetia; order Gemmatales; family Gemmataceae; genus Limnoglobus. The sequence goes on from JAYSYI010000363.1 coordinate 5,603, forward strand.
TGCGTCGTATGAAAATGAACCGGAAGTTTTCAACGAGATGATCCGCAGGCCGATTACGATCTGAAATTTTCGGAATGGCACGTCGAGAAAGTTCCGTAAAAACCCGAAGGTGTCGTGGGGCACGTTACAAAGCGTGCCCCACGTAAATCGGTACTGCAATCCCGAGTGTCGAACGGAAACTACTTTTTCTCGTCCTTTTTCGGTTCGACAGGGTTTGACTCTTCCTTCTTTGGCTCAGCTGGCTTTGGCGCGATCGGGTTGATTGTGGCGGCAGCAGCCCCTCGCAGTTCGGCATCGAGGCCCTTTGGTGGGGCGACGAGCGGTGCGGTTTGGTCGAGGTTGCCGAGGGTTTCGCCACCGGCGCGAGTGGCCATCGCTCGGAAGACCTCTGGCCGCATTGCCTCAGCGATGAAACGCACCGAACCGTCGGCCATGAGTACGTAGGTGCCGCGCTTTTTGTCTGGGCCGACACTGGCGAAGTCGGCAACGGGGTTGGCTACGTTTTCATCGACGCCTTGCACGGTCGCCCCGCCGCCCGCAATCCACGGCCGCTGATGTCCTGGCGGAACTTGAATCATGTAGATGGTATTCGACATACCATCTGAAATTTCACCCGGTTTCGATCCCCAACCGTAACCCGTAATGCCAACCTTCTTGGCGAGAACCGGGTTAGCGGGATCATACCGTGCGGAATCGAGACCTAACCCCGAGATCGCGACGTAGTTCGTGGCACCGAAACTCTTGTTCGGCATCAGTGGCGAAGTCGCTCTCCACGAAGATTGCGGGTAATACGGGACGAGGAACTCGGGCACCCACGTCGTGGCAGCGGCCTCGTTTTCCTTTGCATACCAAGGGAATTTCTTGTCTTGGATCGACTGACGCAGTGCGCCTTTCCCGATGAACGGCAACAGGTCCACCATGAAGCTCACGCGGTGATCGGGCGAGTACGGCAGGCCGTATCGCTCGGGTCGGCTGTCGCGTGGCATGGTGCCGACGGGGTACGCTTTCTTGTCGGTGGCCATCGCCGGGATCGCTGTTGCCAGGCTGTGCCACGTTGTCGCACCAGACAGTACCGACATTCGCCCTTTCATGTGCGAAGAACCGACGACGACAGCGGGTTGAATCGTGTCGTTGTAGAGTGCTTCCTTCCACAAAATATCGAGATCGATGACGGCAAGAGTATCGGTCACCGTAATGTCGATATGCGAGTTCGCCGGATTGCTTGGACCGTTCGGGGTTTGTCCGCCCGATCCGGGCATCGGCATTGGGCCGTAAGGTGACGGACTGCCCTCGCTCCTTCCACCTCCACCACCATCCCCTTTCCCACCGTCAATCCCCATCGGGCCGCGTGCGCCTGGCCCCATTGATCGACCCATTGGACCATCACCGCCCGCACCTCCGGAATTGGAACCGCCCGTATTCCCGTCGGTGCTTGCATTGTTTTTGACTTCGATTGGCGAGCCTAGCAAAGCTCCCAGTGGCAACTTAAGGAGGTTCAAAATCGGTGCCAGTTGTTCGTTCGCGACGGTTTTAGCGTCTTCCGCGGAAACGAAATCGAATGCCAACATGCCAGAGACTTTGTCTTTCTGGAACTTCGTAATCGCGATGCCCATGACTTTGGTTTTGTCAACGATCTGCGTCACAATCGCGCCGATGCTATCGTAAACGGAACGGAAATCGCGGTTGTAAACCCGCTGATCGAGCATGTCCGCGTAAAGTACGGCAACGGGATTGGCATCGTCTTCTTCAAGGCGATTGAGCATCCGTTTGAGTTCGGGCTTTACCGTGCGATAAGTCGGAATCGAGGTGAATAGCTTCACTTTCGGCTTGGGCGGTGCCGCACCGGGTTGCCCATCCATCGGCCCGCCCGGAGCCATCGGCCGTCCCATCGGTCCCATTGGTCCCATGCCCATCGGCCCACTACCCATTGGCCCCATGCCCATCGGTCCTGCACCGGGAGCGGCAGCTGGGGGCGGTGGTGGCTCGTTGGGCGTCAGTTCAGACAGATACGGCGGCAGGCCTTCTTTGGTGAGGTCGCTGAGCCAGCGTTCGAGGTTTTTGACTTCGCCGATGATGATGGTTTGGCTGTCGTAGATGTTGAGTGCGATCGGCTTCTCTTGCCAGCGTTTTTTGTCTTCGTCGGTGACGGGCATCCCCGTTTGACCTAAAAGGCTTTCGCTCGAAAGCGTTCGGCTAATCGCGGAGATGAAGGCGTTCGACTTAATGATCGAGTACGGACGGCCGTTCATCGGCGATTGCGCACCGCGTTCGAGGTCCATCTGATCCATCATGGTTCGCGTCGAAACGGGGGCTTTCGTGCGAATCAGCACGAACGGATCGCGGTCTGGCCCGACGAGTGCGAGCAGCACCACAGAAATATCGCCCGCTTCGAATTTCATCGACTTCCGGAAGAAATCGCGGGTTTGATTGTCGAAAAATGTTGCGTAAAACGGTGTATTCGTCAGGCGATCCATGTTGAAACGCAGTAGTGCCTGCGTGTCGTTCGGCAACATGTTCGTCGCGTCTTTGAGTTGACCGGACGCGACCGCGACGGGCGCTTCAATCTTTTCCGGAACCTTCGGATCGTTCGTCTTCCCCACCACACTGGGGTCGAGTGTCGGTGCGGCCACCTTGGTCGGATCCATCGGATCGCCCGTGCCCACGACATCGGTCGTCGATGGGCTTGTTGTCTGTGGAATAACGGGCGGAACAATCGCTCGCGCTTGCGGCCCTTTCGGGACAACTGGCTTGTCATCGCCACTGAACACGGTCATGGCACCGTAACCGAGTAGGCCGACGGCCAGCACGCCGAGCACGACTCCGACGAGCAGCATCGGGCTGCCCTTTTTCTTCTTTTTTACGCCGGCATCCACTTCGGCTACGGCATCCTCTTCGACCGCTTCATCCGGGTTGCTGACCGTGAAACGATACTTGCACTTCGTGCAGTCGATTTTCTTGCCGATCATCCCGGAGTTTTTCACGAGGACGTTTGCCTCGCAACTCGGACACGGTACGTGGAAGCTGCTGGACATGGAATGTTACTCCCCGTGATGCGGATGGAGCCTGATGAACGAATTCGAACGAATACTCAGAATCTACCAGGTTTGATCTTAACCTGCCAACGTTGTTTGTGGCAAAGTTAATTTCACGATCTTCGAGGGTTGTTACGAACTGGTTGCACGAATCGTTGGCGCGATGGTTACGAACGGACGAAAATCGGCATCGAATCGGCGAAATCTTAGGCATCGCGTGACGGGTGATGCGGCTTTGGAATCGATTTGTCTCGCAAGAGTTGCTGGATGGCCGTATGTTCTGCGTCGCTGAGTACGGGAATTGCGCCGGTGGTGTCGTAACCCGGTTTCAGTTCCACCCAGGTTTTGCACCCGGCGTATTCGGGTTGCTCGATTGCGTCGAATGGCACCGGCACGCGATAGACCCGCACTGGCAACACATACAACCCCGGTGTGCGGTAATGGAAGCGCATCGTCACGGTTTCGGGCGACCAAATGTGAAATTCATTCAGCGAAAGTGCCGCCGCGAGATCGTCGACGAAACGCACGTCGCCCACTTCGACGAACTCCTGCAAGCGAATGCGGCCTGGCGCGGGGGACTCGGCATTTGCCGCGTCAAGTAACGCGTTGGCTTCGGGTTTCGTGCCGCCCGATTGTTGGTGTACGAACGTGGGATACAGCCAGAAACGATCGTGTTCCGGCCGGAACGTACCACCCGATTCCGCGATGCCACCCTTCCGCAAGATGATCGATTGCCGCCCGACGGACAGCGCTTTGCAGATCACCGCCCACTCTTTGAACGCCACGGATAACATCACGAAACTCCTTCAAACGCATCTTCGCCACGCATCCGGCGGGACATCAGATCTTGCACCGCCAACAGTGGCGACTTCTTTTCGTAAAGCACCGCATAGACACCGGACATGATCGGCAAGTCGAGGTCCATTTGTACGCGGCGTTGTTCGATGCTGCGTGCGGTCGTCACGCCCTCGGCGACTTGCGGCCCCCTGAGTATCTGTTCGAGCGTGTCGCCCTTCGCGAGTCGTTCGCCGACGCGGCGGTTCCGGCCATGTTTGCTAAAGCACGTCGTGATGAGGTCGCCGATGCCCGCAAGCCCAGCGAATGTGGCGGGGTCCGCACCGAGCGCCACGCCGAAGCGGGTCATCTCGACGATCCCGCGTGTCAGCAGTGCAGACTTTGCATTGTCGCCGAAGCCCAACCCATCGCACAACCCGGCGGCGATGCCAATCACGTTCTTTAGCGCCGCCGCGATTTCAACGCCCTTTACATCGAGGTTCGTGTAAACGCGGAAACGGTCCGTACCGAACGCACGCTGCGTATCGACGGCAAACGCCGCATCGCGACTCGCGATCACCACGGACGTCGGCATTCCGCGCGCCATTTCCTCGGCATGGCTCGGCCCACTCAGCACGGCGGTCGTGCAACCGGGTAGCAACGCAGATAGTATCTCCGTTGGCCGCAGGAACGTATCGGCTTCGATTCCCTTCGTGAGGCTGACGGCTCGCAAGTTCGGTTTCGCGAGTGCCGTAAACGGGACAAGTGTCGTTCGCAAGTGTACCGTGGGAATGGCAATAATCCACGTGTCGGCATCGCGCGTCGCTTCGGCGGGGTCGTCGTGGATCGTGATCGTTTCGGGGATCGTCACACCGGGAAGTTGGCGTGCGTTTTCGCGATGGGCACGCAAAGCGTCGGCGGATGACTTCGTGTGCGCCCACAGTCGCACCGTATGTTCGGGGCGTTTCGCGAGGTGAATCGCAACAGCGGTGCCCCAGCCACCGGCTCCGAGTACCGCATACGTCGTTCGCATTGTCACTCTCAGGCCGTTACAGTCGCTACACAAGGCAAGGTCGCCGACCGCATTGTCAACTTTCCAATACGGCACATTTTACCGAGTGTCGGCCACACTTCGGGCACATTGTGAAATTGCGCTGAAGTCGATTCCCGCGTGCAGTCGAAACCAGAAGTAACGCAATCCGGCACGGGGGTAAGGCTCGGGTTGCACGGGGCGGGTCGTGGATGAACGACCCTATGTTTACGCAGGAGGTAGCATCATGGTCACACAATTGCGGGTGTATCGCACGCCAGACGAACGAGATCAAGTCGATCCGCTGCAAGACCCGAGCGTTCGCGTTCGGCTCGGCGATTTGCTGCCGCTCGTGGCGTTGGGTCAACGACTCAACTTCATCTGGCTCAAAGATTTCCTGGACGACGAAGTCTGCATCACGCAGGATCTGCAAGACGTCCTAGAAACCTTCCGCGGCGTTCGTCCCTCGGCGTGATTACTCGCCGTCTTTAATATCGCGGAACATTTCCGGTTTGCCGAACTTCATCGGGTCGAAAGTACCGCGAAGTTCGGACTCCGCGATGCGTAACCGGGCGTCCATGTCCCGGAACTTCACTTTCAGCATCTCCAACTGCGTCGAAATATCATCGCGGGGTCTCGGCTTCGGTACCTCGGGGTAACCTAGTTGCCGTTGCAATGCCGCAAACAGGAACAACGGGTCGCGCCCACGACTGGCCTTCGCGATCTTCCCTTCTTTTTCAGCAAACAACGGTGGTACCGGCGGTTCGTAGTTTGGTCGCGAACGCTGCTGGTCGATGACGTACAACTGCGAACGCACGTAAACCAAGTCGCTGAAATCAAACGTGCCGACCTGGCGTTTCACGAGGTCGATGTAATCGCTCCAGTATCCATCGAAGAACGGATCACCGCCGGACGCTTTCAAGCCGTCGTCGTAACCGAGGCGGTTGCGGGCGATCGTTTCAAAGTGAAAGACGAACAAACCCGGCGGCGTCGGCTGGTTTGCTTTGTACGCCGCCTCCCGTTCGAGAACGAGGAAAGCGGCGGGCATCGAGAACTTGCGTCCGTCGAGTTCGGCCTGCGCGACGACGAAGGTTTGAAATGGTGTGAAGTAGTGCGGCAACCGGGCGAAACCACTTGCGAGTAAGCCCGTATGGCGTAACTCCGCACTCAGGAATTGCACCGCCATCGGCAGTTTCGTCGTGGCAAGGAGTTCCTCGTCCGCACGCGCGAGGATTTCCTGAGCGGGGATGTTATCCGCAATCCGTTCGCGACACATGCGAAAGAAGTACGCTTGCTCGATGCACTCATCGCGGTCGGGGGTGACGCTGTTCCTCATGTCGAACAGCTTACGCGAACTCGCCTAAAACGCACGATGAGTAGCAGAGAACTGGATTCATTTCGTATCGGCGAATCGCCACGTAGGCACAACGGGCGGAAGTTCTCCCAACGCGTAAGATTCCTCGCCGACGAGGTCGCGCAGCTTCCGCAGCGCGTGCCGTCGGACCGTGATGTAATACATGTCGCAACGCGCATCGCGGACCGAATCCCACACGGCATACAGTCGATCCGTTTCGCGGATGGCGGTTTGAATATCGTGTGCGCGATCCGTTTCGAGCAGGTGCCGATTATCGAGGCTCTTGCGGTACGAGCGATTGAATTTAATCATCTCGCAGCACGTGTCGCGGTCCGGGAGCCGTTGCGCTTCGGCGATTCGCGGCACGCCTTTAAGCTCTTGGTATCGCTTGCGAAGGAGGTTGACATCGATACCGAATTCTTCGGGTTTCGCGAGGATGTATCCCGTTTCGCGTTCGTCGAGAATCTCCCACTCGACGGCGAGTTTCCGAACGGCCGATTGAACGGCGGGCCAGCGGGCCGTTTCGGGCGGAGCCTCGGGGCAGCAACTAACAGGCGCAGTGAGCAGGTAAAACGCAAGGACGACTTCGGCACCGGTCATGACGTGGAACTCCAACGCAGGCGGTGGTAAAACCGCGCAGCGGAACAGGTGGCCGTATCGGGCGATACGACGACGGATCGCGTTCGGAGAGAACCAAAACATTCGAGGAAAAAAGTGTCGGGTCGTAGCAGTCGCGGGGGCGGGAAAGTGGAGCGGGATCGGGAGCGATCTCGGACCAAAAACCCTCTCGGCTTCGGCGATCCGGCGTTAGCCAACCGTCCGCCAAGGCATAGGCCGTAGGCGGAAAGAGCGTAGTATCATGTTCGTCCGAAAGATGCCACAGAAACTTCGATAAATCCAGAATATCTTTCGGAATACCGACTTCCGAATGTAACGGTCGTCGGGAACGGCGACGTAAAGCATTGCCATGTAACAGTTAGCGTCTCTCATTTTGCCGTACCACAGGCAAGTGGCATTTTGTACATAATCGCACTGAGGCCCGTTTCCCTTATGTCGTTTTGGTAGATGCTTCACTATTAAGCACTCCGCATACCAGCGAGTTGCGAATTCGGGGCAAACGCGCAAAGTGGCGAGTTTCGGAAAGATCTGCGGCGTGGCAATACGGGCGTCCGTGCTATCATTAATAGCAACAATGCCTAATAAATGCGCATTCAGGCAAAATCTTGAATATCGGTCTGCCACAAATCCCTTGCGTAACTGCACTGATATCAGCGACTTGCGGCATTTTCACGAATTGCACTTCACAGGCATCGCGTGTGCAATGGCACGCTAACGTTCCATGCTCTGCCCCTTTCCCAACCAGGAGATGCCTGTGTTCCGAGCCGTTCGGGCTTTACTGCCCGCCCTCATCCTGTTCACATTCTCAATGTCTGCGTTCGCTCAAGATGCACCGAAACCGGCCGAACCGGACCCGGCGAAAACGCCTGCGATGGTGAAGGACGTCACCGATGCCAAAGTCGAAGCGCTCGCCGCCGCAAAATCTGCTGACACGAATGCCCACAAGTATTCGGACATTTCCTGGATGCTCGTCGCTACGGCACTCGTGATGTTCATGATGCCTGGCCTCGCGTTGTTTTACGGCGGTATGGCTCGACGCAAGAATATCCTCGGCACGATGATGCACACAATGGTCGCGCTCGGCCTAGTGGGCGTGCAGTGGGTCGTCGTCGGCTACGCGCTCTCATTCGGTGCGCCGCTAATTAAATTTTCGATCAGCGATGTCGAAGTCGAGAAGAAAAACGCAGCAGGCGAAGTCGAAAAGGGCAGTGATGGCAAGCCAGTCATGGTGAGCGAGCCGATGAAGGCGGGCCTGATCGGCTTCAGCCCCGAACTCGTTTGCCTTGGCGTCTCGGCTGCGGTCGGTGTCAGTGAAGACGACATTTACGGTGAGATGAAAATCGCCAAGGATAAAGCAACCGACGACGAGAAGAAGAAAGTCGCCGATACCGTTGCGGAGCGCAACCGCTTCAAGTCGTTCCCAAACACGAACATACCGCTTTACCTGCACGCGATGTTTCAGGGCATGTTCGCGATCATCACGGTCGCACTCGTCTCCGGGGCGTTCGCCGAACGGGTCAAATTCGGCTCGTACTTGCTATTCGCGCTCATCTGGACGACAGTCGTTTACGATCCGCTCGCGCACATGGTTTGGTCTTACGAATGGACCTTTGCCGACAGTCAAAAAGTGAACGGCTTGTCGCCCGCTGCGGGGATATTCGGTGCAAACGGTGCGATCGACTTCGCCGGTGGCACGGTGGTTCACATTGCGGCCGGGTTCAGCGGCCTGGCTGCGGTTCTCTTACTCCGCAAGCGGAACGGCTACGGCAAACAGACCTTCCACCCGAGTAACATGACGCTCACGCTGCTGGGTGCGGGGATGCTCTGGTTCGGCTGGTTCG
>JAYSYI010000364.1:0-4722 GCA_043727665.1 Limnoglobus sp.
GATAAAGCACTCACGGAACTCGCCGAGACGATCATCAATATCGATGCGGAAAACGCGGACGACGAAGAACAGGATGACGAAGACGAAGAAGTCGTAGCACCCAAAAAAGCGACTGCGAAACGCTAATTCGAATTGAGTAGTGGAAAGGCGAGATCGCCCTTCCACTACTTGTGTTTATGATGTGATGGCCACGCTCATCGCACGATCCGATACATTTTGCACGCCCATATTTTTCGCACAATGCGCACAACAGTATACTGCACGTTCGCTCTCGACGCCGTGGCCGATGATTCGACACCCGCAGTGCGAGCATCGCGGTGCCAACATGTGGATGGCGCATTCGAAGGAGTCGAATACGTACTCCCGGCTGCCCATCGTGATCGTGAATGCTTTGTCATAATCGTTGCCGCACACTTCGCAAATACCCATCGCGTCGCCTCCAGTTGGTGAATGCACGACGGAAGTGCAACAGCGATGCCAAATCCGAAAGATTCGCGATTTCGCTTGACGAAACGCGTGCATTACGCCAACATTCATTTGCCGGTGATCGATACCCACCTGCCGGCGTTCTCGGGGTCTCCAGACATGCGTGCTCTTCTCATAATGGCGTTTGCCGTCGCGTTCTCCGCTTTCGCGCGTGCTGATACGCCCACGAAACTCATCGTCTACCCGAACGCGGTCACGCTATCTGGCCCGCAGGCGCTGCAACGATTGATCGTAATCGGCGAATACGCCGACGGGCACACCCGCGATCTCACCAGTATTGCGACTTTCACTTCGGCGAACGCGAAAATGGCCAGTGTCGATGCGAAGGGAAACTTGCGGCCCATCAGCGATGGTGTCACCGCGGTGACAGTGACTGCGGGAATCACCGCCAGCGTTCCTGTGACGGTCGAGAAGTACGCTGCGAATTTGCCAGTGATTTTCTGTTCGGAAATCGTGCCGATACTCACGAAGGCAGGGTGCAACGCGGGCGGTTGCCACGGTGCGCAACTCGGCCGTGGCGGCTTTCGTCTGTCGTTGTTCGGCTTCGATCCGTCGTTCGATTACGAACAAATCGTCCGCAGTAATGAAGGCCGTCGCGTTGTGATAACCGACCCGGATCGGAGCATCGTACTGGCGAAACCATCGTTGAACATGGAACACGGTGGCGGTGAAAAACTGCTCGTGAACTCACGCGAATACGAAACGATTCGACGCTGGATGGAAGACGGTGCCCCCGAGCCGACCGACAAAGATCCCGTTGCCACGAGCATTGAGATTTTCCCACGTGCCCGCATCATGGTGCCCGGCGAAACGCAATCGCTTGCCGTCACCGCGATCTGGTCCGATGGTCGCCGCGAAGATGTGACGAGCATCGCACAGTTCGACGCGCTCAACGATGCGGTTGCGAGCGTGACTCCGCAAGGCCTCGTCACGGCAAAGACAACCGGCGAAACGCACATCATGATCCGCTTTGCGGGCCGCGCGGAAGTCGCGCGCGTGACGTTGCCGTACGCCAAGATCGCGAACTACCCGAAGTTCTCGGCGAACAACTTCATCGACGAAAAGCTGGCGGCGAAGTGGAAAGACCTCGGGCTAATCCCGTCGCCACTCGCGGCCGACGATGACTTCCTGCGCAGGCTGTATCTCGATGCAATCGGTACGCTGCCAACGCCCGATGAAATCCGCGCGTTCCAGAAAGACACCGACCTGAAGAAGCGCGAAAAGGCAATCGATGCGATCGTCGAACGGCCCGAGTTCATTGACTGGTGGGCGCTGAAATGGGGCGACCTGTTGCGGATCAATCGCACGGCGCTGCAAGAGAAAGGCATGTGGAGTTTCCACAATTGGGTGCGTGCCGCCGTGCGCGACAATGTGCCCGCCGACACCTTCGCTCGCGATGTCATCACCGCCGAAGGCAGCACGTTTACGGAAGGCCCCGCGAACTTCTACAAGGTCGGCAGCAACCCCGACGAATGGGCCGAAACCACCGCACAAGTGTTCCTCGGCGTGCGAATGCAATGCGCGAAATGCCATCAACACCCATTCGAGAAATGGAGCCAGGACGACTACTACAGCATGGCCGCATTCTTCGCGCGGCTCGGCCGCAAAACGAGTGCCGAGTTCGGGTTATTCGGCCAAGAGACCGTGATCTATTTACGTCCTACCGGGGAAACGACGCACCCGCGCAAACGCAAAGTGATGAAGCCACGCCCGTTCGATTCAGTAGAGATGGAAGATGAATTCGACCGCCGTAAAAAACTCGCCGAATGGATGACGACGCCCGAAAACCCGTTCTTCGCAAAGAACCTCGCGAACCGCTTCTGGGGTTACCTGATGGGCCACGGGTTGGTCGAACCACTCGACGACATGCGTGCGACAAACCCCGCATCGAACCCCGAACTCCTTGACGCACTGGCCGCAGACTTTGTGGCGAACAAATACGATGTCAAACATCTGCTGAAGACGATCTTCCGCAGTCACGCGTACCAGTTATCGTCAGCAGTGATCGATGGGAACAAGGTCGATGCGACGAACGTGCATTTCACGCGATACACGACGAAACGACTGACGGCCGAGCAAATGGCTGACGCGATCGACTTCGCCACCGGCACGCGCGAGAAGTATATCGGCCTGCCCCTCGGCACGCGCGCGATTCAACTCCCCGACCCCGAAGTGCGTTCGTACTTACTCGACACATTCGGCAGGCCCGCACGGCAGATCGTCTGCGAGTGCGAGCGAACCACGATGCCGAACATCGCACAGGCGATGCACCTGCTCAACGGTGACTTCCTGAACAAGAAAATCGCCGAGAAAACCGGGCGAGTCGAGAAACTCATCCTCGCGAAGGCCACTGCCGAGATCGCGATCCACGAACTCTACCTAGCAACACTTTCGCGAGCACCAACCGCCGAGGAACTATCGAAAGCCAAAACATGGGTCTCCAGCGCCACCGCAACCCGCGAAGGCCTACAAGACCTCCTTTGGGTGCTACTCAACAGCCGCGAGTTTTTGTTCAACCATTGAGCTGTCGTTGAAATATAAGGCCTAATCCGCGTTACTTCGCGATGGCGAACTTATAAATCGTCGTTTGCTTGTACTCCTGGCCGGGGCGAAGGACTGCATTTGAAGCGTCCTTCCACTCGGGTTTATTGGCCGAGTCGGGGAACTTTTGTGGTTCCATGCAGAAGCCGTTGTACTGCTTGTAAACCGCACCGCCCTTCCCTTTATTCGTGGCATCGAGGAAGTTGCCGCTGTATACCTGCAAGCCGGGTTCGGTCGTGTGAACTTCGAGTACGCGGCCCGATTTCGGCTCGGTGACGCGGGCCGCTAAGAACGGCGAACCGCCCGCTTTCCCGTCGAGCACGTAGTTCAAATCGTAACCGACCGGCGTACCGCCAACTTCCTTCATCCGCGTTCCAAATGCAGTCGCTTTCGTGAAGTTGAACACCGTACCCGCAACGGGTGCAATCTTGCCCGTGGGGATCAGCGTATCGTCGGTCGGGGTGTAGTTCTTCGCCATGACTTCGACTTCGTGGCCGAGGATTTCACCGGAAGCATGGCCGCCGAGGTTGAAGTAACTGTGGTGTGCGAGGTTACAAAGCGTCGGCTTATCGGTGGTCGCCGAGTACTCGATTCGCAATTCGTTTTCGTTCGTCAGCGTGTAGCTCATGACGATGGACAGGTTGCCGGGGTAGCCTTCTTCGCCGTCTTTGCTGGTATACATCAGCTTCACACCCGGACCGCTGGCACCCATGAACGGCTCGGATCGCCAGACCTTTTTATCGAAGCCCGTCTTGCCGCCGTGAAGCGTGTGCGGGCCGTTGCCGGGCTTCGTGACGGCGTACTCTTTGCCGTCGATGCTGAATTTCGCGTTCGCGATCCGGTTCGCACAACGGCCCACGTTCGAACCAAAATACGGGTGGCCCGCAAGGTAATCTTTGAGGTTGTCGAAACCCAATGCCACGTCGGCATAATTGCCATCCTTATCGGGAACGTGCAGTTCGGTAACGATGCCGCCGTACTCGATCACCTTGGCCTTCATACCATTTTTGTTAATGAGCGTGTATCCGGTGACAACGGTTTTGCTATCGGGCATCGTGCCGAAAGACTCCATCAGATACTGCGGCCCAACGCCCGGCTTATCCGCAAGAGCAGTCATCCCGAACCCCATAAGGAGCAACAGCGCAGAGAGAGTGCGACGCATAATTCGGTTTCCTTAAAAATGAGTGACGCGAGACAACTTACCAGTTACCCCGCAATTCGGCGATATGTTGGGTGTGAAGTGGCAGTGAACGCGGCGCACGAACTGGTGCGTTCTCTTCTCCGCGAACTCACCGCCCTCTGCGTTTGATGTTTTTATTCGACCTTCGCAACACCGATCTCGCGGAGCCATTTCAAGTCGGGTAGGCCGTATGGGCGGAATTTCTCGGGGCGTTCGAGGTCTTCTTGCACGAAGAGTGCGCGTGTGCGGCCGAGGCGGCTGGCGGCGGGGGTATCGATCAGCGTGCTCGAATCGGTAGCGCTCATCTGGAACAACACGCGCTGGCTGAATTCCTTGAGCGCCTGTCGTTCGAGTGCCCGCGTGAGGTTCGTCAGCGAATCGCACCAGACGATGGCGTGAATGCCGACTGTGGGGCCATCCTTGAGGATCGTCGCGAGCAGTTCCCCGGCGGCTTTCGGTTGATCGCTCTTTCGGCCATATCCGAAGTCGTCGTCGGCTTTTCGCAGTTCGCGGAA
>JAYSYI010000365.1:0-4695 GCA_043727665.1 Limnoglobus sp.
GCGATCCGCAATCATGCCCAAACGGTCGTGATTCCGGTCTCCACCGAAGCCGAAGGCGGAATGCTGACGATGGCCAAGACCATCAACGCCATGCCCGCGAACGCCAAGGTGATTCTGGTATCCGTCACCCGCGACCCACGCATCGCCCGGTTCGCCAAGCTAATCGGCGTGCGCTTCGTCTCCGAAACCGACGGCGTACCCTCGCTGTTGCGGGCCGTCACCGGAAACTGCGGCGTATTGGTCGGATAAACAACCACAACAGCCACACATTCGCCCACCCGACATTGGGTGGGTTTTTTCGTTGGCCTTTACTCCGTGCGGGCTTTGCAGATTTCCTCGTAGCGTTCGCGCAGTTTTTGCGTCAGCATTGGCAGTTTGTCGATGTAGCGTTTGTGCGCGCGTTTTTCGTGGCGAGTGAGTGCGTAGGCGGTCAGCAGGGGCAGTGCGATCGTCGAATCGACGTAGCACGTGACGGTGCCGGGTAGCTTGTCGGGATCGACTTTGCCCCACGTCATTGCCTCCGATGGGGTCGCGCCGCTGAGGCCGCCGGTGTCGGGGCGGGCGTCGGTGAATTGCAGGAAGTAATCGTGCCCCGATTCCGCGAGGCCGAGAACCTCCTGGATCTGCGGTTCGGTTTGCAAGATGAAGTTCTTCGGCGAACCGCCACCCAAAATGAACACGCCACTCGCGCCGCCGTACGCCTTCGCATCCCAAACGATCGACGCGGTTTGGTTCACGTCGCGGAACGGGTCGATGTTCACCTGGTAGCCTTCGAGTTGCAGCGCGGCGATGTTCATGCCGATGCTGCTATCGCCGGGCGAACTCGTGTAAATCGGGACGCCACACCGGTACGCGGCAGCGAGTAAACTCTTGCCCCTCAGGTCCGTTTGGTCTTCGCGTTCGGCAAGATACTTCCCGACGAGGTTGTGGAACTCGGCGGTGCTGAAGGTCTTTTGGAACGCATCACCGCGCAGCAACTTCCGGTAGAACATGTCGGTGCCGAGCAGGTTTTCGTAGTCGAAAATGATGTCGTAGATGCGGATGACCTGGTTTTCGCGCAGTTCCAAGTCCGGCAAACTTGGCCCCGCTTGGTACAAGTCCATGCCGAGCGCGTAGTGCGTGTCGTGGTAAAGGTTTGCCCCCGTGCTGATGATCCAATCGATGAACCCCGCTTCGATGAGTGGCACGAGGCACGACATGCCCAACCCTGCCGGGGTGAGTGCCCCGCTGAGCGCCAAGCCAACGGTGGCGTTGTCGGCGAGCATCCGCTGTGCGAACAGTTGGCAGCCTTCGCGCATCCGCCCCGCGTTGTACGAAAGGAACGTCGAATCGAGCAGATCGGCGACCGTACCGCCACCCGTCACGGCGGGCGGATCGATCCGGTGCTTGCTGATCTTCTTGAGGAAGTCTTTGTTCGCGGCACTGCCAGCGTGGCGATCGTGATGCGCTTTGTGCGGGTGCATGAGTCGGTCCGATGGAGTCGTGTGGCAATAGGGCCTACGGAGATGATACGGCGAGCATCGACGACTCGCCGGGTTTATCGTGCCGCACGCAGGTTTATCGTGCCAGCCCGCAGCGCAAGTTTTGAAGTTGCGCAATTCGAATGTAGGGGCACCCCTTGTGGGTGCCGGTTCCTGAGCCAGGAACTGGAAGGTTCACCAAAGGCACCCACAAGGGGTGCCCCTACAAAATCCTTTTGGAATGCGGATTGACTGTATTTCCCAGGAAAAATGTTCCAGCTGGAAGATAGCGCAACTTCAAAACGCGCAAGCGAGGAAAACCCATGAGAAGGCAGCAAATCGCAGAAAAATGAGTAATTCCTCGCTAGCGCGTCGGGCTAACGGGAGTTGTTTGTCTGACTGGTAACGTCTCATTTCCGACCGCAAGTATATATTTGGAGGCGTTTTATGTTTCGGATTCTGGCTTTGCTCGCGGGTTTTGCACTGTTACCGGTGGCACATGCCCAAACCACTGTGGCAACAAACAAGCGTCATGCGCTCCTCGTTGGTGTGAGCAAGTATCCGAATCTGGCAGAACGCCTTCAACTCGGCGGCTCGGCGAACGATGTCTTGCTTCTAAAAAAGACGATCGTGGAAATCTGTGGCTTCCCTGAAGGTTCCATCCGCATACTTTCAGAAGCCGAAGGCGAGAAAAACGCGGACCGATTGCCGACGCGGGCCAATATTCAACGCGAATTCGCAGAGCTGGCCAAGCGGGCGGAAGAAGGCGATACCGTCTTCATTTCGCTCTCGGGCCACGGCAGCCAACAGCCTGAAAGCAACGCCCCCGACGCTGAACCGGAACCGGACGGCCTGGACGAACTGTTCCTGCCGCGAGATGTCGGCAAGTGGAACAACGTTCGCGGTACCGTCGAAAATGCAATCATCGACGATGAACTCGGGCTTTGGCTGAAAGCAATCGGTGCGAAAAAAGCGTCGGTATTTATCCTCGTCGATGCCTGTCATTCGGGAACGATCACACGCGGCACCAGCACCGAACGGATGCGGCAACTTGACACCACCGGCGACCTCGGCATTCCCAAAGACACTTTGAAAACAGCGGAAAACGCTGCCAACGAACGCGAGAAGAAAAATCCCAACCCGAACAAGTTGCGGAGTTTTGTCGGTGAAAGCCCGCCTCTGAAGATGGCGAACAAAGATGGCTTCGTGGCGATCTACGCCGCGCAGGCCTGCGAACCGACGGTGGAAGTCGATCTGCCACCCGACTCGCCTTCGCCCAAGGCCCACGGATTATTGACGTACACCTTCTGTCAGATCGTCTCCGAATCCGCAGCAAAGAGTAAAAAGCCACTCACCTATCGCGAGATCACCCAACGGATCCATCTGCATTACGGCGCGATCGGTCGCACGTTTCCGACGCCCGTGATCGAAGGGGCGGATCGCGACCGCCAGTTGTTCGGCGACACGCTCCACGCGGGGCGAAGTAGTATCCAACTCGCGAAGTCGAACGATCAATATTCGATTTCGGCAGGTAGCGTGATGGGCATCACACCGGGGAGCATTCTGGCCGTTATGCCGCTGCCTGGGAAAGGTGAAGAGATACTCGGATATGTCATCGTCGATTCGGTTTCGGTATCAGATTCGCGCGTCAACTCGACGAAATTCGAGTCGAAGCCAGAAGTGGCCGACCTGCCTGTCGGCGGCGTGTGCAAAGTCGTATCGATCGACTTCGGCGACATGAAGCGTAAGTTGAGTATCGATCCATTCGACGATAACAATACGGCACTGACAAACGAGACGCACGAAAAACTACGTACGCTTCTGCGTGGCCTCGATACGCCGCAATCGTTAGCTCGAGCGGTGATCGACCCGAAACAAGCGGATTGGCTCGTGCGCGTTTATCCGAGCAAATCCTCGGAAATGAAGGTGATCCTCGTACCGGCACGCGGGTTTAACACGAGCGTACCGGGGGTCAAGCCGCCCGCATTCGGCCCGAATCCCGACTCCGAGCCGATCGAAAAATGGTTGGCGAACACTGCGCGAACGATTGCAAAATCGGAGAATCTGAAAGCCATTTGCGGTGCGACGAATCCAACGGATACCGAGGAAGACGGGTTGCGATTCGCGCTGAAACTGTCTGTGAATGGCAAAGAAGTGACGCTTCCCGCGACGAATCTGCACCTCTTCACGGGCGACAAACTCCTACTCACGGTCATCAACGAAAGTCGTTACCCGATCGATTTCACCGCACTCTATTTGGACTCGAAATACGGCATCGATCCGGTCTTCCCATCGCTACGCAAGAATGAAGATAATCGATTGCAAGTCAATCAGCGGCAACTGTTGCCCATGCTGGAGGTGAACCCGTCGCGAGCATCGGCGACGGAAGGAATCGAATATCTCGCGATCCTTGCCGTGCAAAAAACTACGGAAATCCCTGTTCTCTTCAACAGTTTGGGCCAATCCGGATTGGCGAAACTGCGCTCGACATCGGACGCCACCGGCTTCGAGCGATTGCTGAGCAAGGGCTGTTACGGCGAAGGAAAAACCCGTGCGGTGGCCACGAGTGCAGAGGAAACTCGCTATCGCGCACAAATGCTCGCATTCACAATCCACAAGGATCGACGACCGAGAGAATAGATTCGTTCGATAGCGGGTTGTCACTTCACTTGTTCCACAATTTGCGGTCGAGCGTGCGGTAGCCGATCGCTTCGGCGACGTGGCCGTCGTCGATGTGCTCGGTGGAGGACAAGTCTGCGATTGTTCTGGCCACACGCAAGATGCGGTCGTGGGCACGGGCGGATAGCCCGAGGTCGTCCATTGCCGACTGCAACAACTTTCGCCCTTCCGCATCGACGACGGAATACTTGCGCAACTCCTTCGGCGACATACGGCTGTTCAGGCCACTCGGTTTGTTGCCGAACCGCGCGGCCTGGATCGCCCGCGCGCTAAACACGCTTTCGCGCATCGTGGCGCTACTCGTGCCGTCGGTCAACTTCGACAATTCCTCGTACGGCACACTCGGCACTTCGATGTGCATATCGATGCGGTCGAGCAACGGGCCGCTGAGGCGGGAGAGGTACTTTTCAACGCCCATCGGCGAGCATTTGCACTTGTGTTTGGCATCCCCGAGGTAGCCGCAAGGGCACGGGTTCATCGCGGCGACGAGGATAAAATCGGCAGGGAATGTCGCGGAGTGGACGGCGCGGCTGATTGTGACGCGGCCTTCCTCCAA
>JAYSYI010000366.1:0-4657 GCA_043727665.1 Limnoglobus sp.
TGATGAAGATGTTTCATGACGAGCGTGACGCGGAAGCGAGCTAATTGTTTTCTCCGCGCTCTTCGCGTGCTCTGCGGTTAAAAATCTTTCTTAGAAACAGGAACCCGACCCATGATCCGCCGACTTGCACTTGCGACTTGTCTGTTCGCGAATTCCTTCGCCGCTGCGGCCGAGTTCGATTGGCCTGGCTGGCGTGGGCCGGATCGTACGGGCGTCTCGAAAGAGAAGGGCTTACTGAAGTCGTGGCCCAAAGAAGGCCCCACGAAAACGTGGACGGTGAAGGGTTGTGGCAAAGGCTATTCGTCGGTGGCGGTGGCGGGCGGGTTCATTTATGGCAGCGGCAGTAAGGGCGGCAAGAACGTCGCGTGGGCGTTGAAAGAAGCGGACGGCAGCCCCGTTTGGGAGACGCCGTACACAAGCGAAGGTTCCGACCCGAACGCCACGGTAGTCGTCGCGGTGGACAAAGCCTATGTGATGACGGTCGGCGGCGAACTCGCCTGCCTCGACGCGAAAGGTGGCAAACTCGTCTGGGCGAAGAGTTTCACGAAAGACCTCAAAGGCAAGATGATGTCCGGCTGGGGCTACAGCGAAACCCCTCTCATCGATGGCGATAAGCTCATCTGCACGCCGGGCGGGGACAAGGCTGCAATCGTCGCGTTGAACAAAGATACCGGCGCGGAAATTTGGCGTTCTGAAGTGAAAGACACAGGCGGCGCGGGCTACGCTTCGCCCGTGAAAACCAAAGTCGGCGACGTGCCGATGTACATCACGCTGCTCGGCAAAACCGGTGGCGTCGTGGCCGTTCACGCCGAAACGGGCAAGTTGCTCTGGCAGTACACGAAAATCTCTAACGGCACCGCGAACATCCCGACCATCGTCTGCCGCGACGATCTCGTTTGGTGTTCCACCGGCTACGGCGATGGCGGCTCCGCACTGCTGAAAATCAACATCGAAGGCAGCGATTCGGTCACTGTCACGGAACTCAAACGCTATCAAAGTGGCGAACTCCAGAACCACCATGGCGGGATGATCCTTGTCGGCGACTACATCTACTTCGGCAACGCCCACAACAGTGGCCACCCGGCGTGCGTTGAACTCAAGACTGGCGAGATCAAGTACAAAGACACGAAATCGGTCGCCGGTGGCAGCGGCTCCGCCGCCGTCGTTTACGCCGATGGCATGTTGTACTACCGCTACGAAAACGGCGTCATTGCACTCGTCGAAGCCAACCCGGACGGGGCCAAAGTCGCAGGTTCATTCAAAATCCCCGAACCGAGCGGCAGCGCCAGCTGGCAACACCCCGTCATCGCCAACGGCAAACTCTACCTCCGCGACCAAGACAAACTGCACTGTTTTGAAGTGAAGGGAAACGCAAAGTAATGGCGGACGATACGTTTACGATCGCGCTCGTTCAGATGAAGTGTGCCCCCGATGCGCCGATGAATCGGGAGCGGGCGGTGGCGGCGATTCGCGAAGCGGCGAAGCAGGGTGCGCAGATCGTTTGTTTGCCGGAGTTGTTTACGGGGCCTTACTTCTGCCAGAAGGAAGATGCGGCGCTGTTCGACCTCGCCGAACCGATCCCGGGGCCTTCGACCGATTGCCTGGCGGCGGCGGCGAAAGCGAACGGCGTGGTCGTCATTGGCTCGCTGTTCGAGCGGCGAATGGCGGGCGTTTACCACAACACGGCAACCGTTCACGATGCCGATGGCAGTTTCCTCGGCATCTATCGCAAAATGCACATTCCAGACGATCCGCTGTTTCTCGAAAAATTCTATTTCACCCCCGGCGACACGGGTTGGAAGGTCTTCGACACCAAGTACGCGAAGGTCGGGACGCTCGTCTGTTGGGACCAGTGGTACCCCGAAGCGGCACGGCTGACCGCACTCCAAGGGGCGGAAGTCATCTTTTACCCGACGGCAATCGGCTGGCACCCGAAAGAGAAAGCCGAGTACGGCGAAGCGCAACATTCCGCATGGGAAACCTCAATGCGCGGGCACGCGATCGCGAACGGCATTTACGTCGGTGCGGTCAATCGCATCGGGCACGAATATCTCGTCGGCGATGGCCTCGAGTTCTGGGGGCAGTCGTTTGTTAGCGATCCGTTCGGGCGAATGCTCAAGCGTGCGACGGTGGACACCGAAGAGATCGTGTTGGTCAAATGCGACCGGAAAGTGATGGAAGACGTCCGCCGAAACTGGCCGTTTTTCCGCGACCGACGCATCGATTTTTACGGCAATATCACCCAGCGCGTCGTGGACAATTCGAACTGAACGGCGAAACGAATTTCACTTTCAACACGTTTTAGTTGAAATCTTGCCTGTCTTTCCATCGAATGACGATACGGTGTCCGGCGTGAGAACCTGGCACCGCTAACCCGAACCGATCTCACACGCAGGTTTTTGCATGTCCACACCGACTACTCCACCCGTTGCCGCCGCGACGACGCCCGCAGTTCCGGCAAAGACCGGACCGAGGGAAATCAAGCTGATTAGCCATTCGCCACTCTTCTATTGGTGGCCCGTCTGGGTGTTCGGCTTCGGCATGGCGATCTGGACGTACATGGAAAACCACCGCTTCATGGCGGTGCCATCGGACACGGCGATCATGACGCAAAAAGTCGCAGAAGGCACGCCGGCCCGGTATTCGTTCAGCACGAACAAAGAACTGACAAAGCCACTCAAGGAATCGGTGCGATTGTCCGATGCCGAAGTCGCCGATGCCTTCCCCGTTCGCGTGTCGCAACACGCATGGCTCGGCACGCTGTACGCCTTCGTGCTAGTTCTTACAGTGTTCATCACGAACGTGCCGCTACGCGGATTGCTGTCGTTTATGGTGATTATTCTGTTGGTCGTGGTGGCCCTGTTCGTCACGGTCTTCAATGGCTGGGATGATGTCTACGAGAAGCTGGCGAACCTGCGGATTTACATCAACATGGCCGGTTACTTGCTGATTTCCACGGCCGTGTTCACCATCTGGGCCGTCGCGACGTTCTTCTTCGATCGCCGCACGTACATCTTGTTCAGCCCTGGCCAGATCAAAGTCTGCGAGCATATCGGCGCTTCGGTGCGGACCTTCGATGCATCGGGTGTCTCGTTCGAAAAGCAACGCGACGACTTGTTCCGTCACTACATCCTCGGCTTCGGTTCGGGAGACCTTATCGTGCGAACGTCGGGTGCCGAACGCAGCGAGATTCGCTTGCAGAACGTCCTCGGTATCGGCTGGAAGCTGAAGCCGGTGGAAGACCTGCTCCGCGAGAAAATCACGACTTCCAACTAATCATGAGGGGTCGGGAAATAGGGTTTCCCGACCATTCATTCGTTGTTTTAGCCTCTCATAATTGACGTAAGTCAGAATTGCGGAAACTCCAAAACCGTGTTTTGGCACTTTTTCGTCTGAAATTGGTACTTTGAGATCGGCTTTTGCTGATTCCAGCGAGGCCGTTTTGCCGTATCTTGTTAAATTATAGTGGGTTAGGCCGACGGCACTCGATAACGCATAAGCCAAAAACCGAGACATCGCCACGACACTTTCACGACACTTTGAGACACTTCCACGACACCACGATAATTCCGACTTACGTCAATTCGTCAAAAACTTTTTGAATTCTGTTTTTTGCGGGGGCGATGACATTATTGCCGATCGCGCGGGATAGCGGACGGCAACGAAACTGTGTGACACATGCAAAAATTGAAATTTCCCCGATGCGTTTTGCGTGCCGATTCCGCATAATAGATTATTGCCCCGCTACAAGGATTTGCCGATGTCCGATGAAACGCTCTTCTCCGACGCTCTGGCGATTGTCGATCCGGTCGCGCGGGCGGCGTTCCTCGAACGAGTGTGCCCGGACCGCTTGCAGCGGCAGCGGGTGGCGGAACGGCTTGCCGCCGTTGCCCCGTCTCACCCCATCGACCTCGCGAATACGGGTGCATACGAGCCGGCCACCGGCAACGTTTCCGCATCGGTGGGGGATCGCATCGGGCCGTACAAGTTACTCGAAAGTATCGGGGAAGGCGGCATGGGCAGCGTGTACATGGCCCTGCAATCGGTGCCGGTGAAGCGAACGGTGGCGGTTAAGGTCATTAAAGCGGGCATGGATTCCCGAGCCGTCCTGGCGCGGTTTGAAGCCGAGCGGCAAGCGATTGCGATGATGGATCATCCGAACATCGCCAAGGTACTCGACGCGGGAACCACGAACAGCGGCCGGCCGTTCTTCGTCATGGAATTGGTCAGGGGCGTACCGATCACGCAGTATTGCGACGAACGGAAACTCACCCCGCGTCAGCGACTGGAATTGTTCGTTCCCGTCTGCAACGCGATCCAGCACGCTCACCAGAAGGGCATCATCCACCGCGACATCAAGCCGTCGAATGTGCTGGTGGCTTCGTACGACGACAAGCCGGTGCCGAAGGTGATCGACTTCGGCGTGGCCAAGGCGACCGGGGCCTCGCTCACGGATCATTCGCTGGTCACCGGGCATGGGGCCATCGTCGGCACGCCGGTATATGTCGCCGGAACAGGCCAACCTGAACAATCTGGACATCGACACCCGTAGCGACATCTACTCGCTCGGCGTACTGCTGTACGAGTTGTTGACGGGTTCCACGCCCGTGGATCGCAAGTTGCTCGGCAAGGCGGCGCTGCTCGAAATCCTGCGGAT